>NZ_QHCU01000009.1 GCF_003545925.1 Leptospira yasudae
GAGGCTTGACCATATTACGAAAGCCTTGAGGACACTCAAGGCCTTGCTAATGGCAACAACGCCAGGAAGAAATCTAAGAAGATTTCAATTTAGACAAACGCTTACATTTCTCTCATCGCAGTTTATATTTTGTTAAGGAATACAATCAATCCGGATATCCGGAACTAAATGTAAGGTCAAGAGTTAGTCTCTTGGCCTTTTTTATTTCAAGAAAGAGGCCGTAAAACAATGAAGTCGGTCTTACGGACAGATCGCAAAAAAGCCAGGCAAGCAAGTCTGGCTTTTTTGCGTTTGGAGACGGAAGACGGAAGGTCTTACAGCCAAGGAAAGAGAAATATTCGCAGAAAACAAATCTAATATTCCTTGAGATTGGAACAGAGGGGATTTATTTTTGATAAGTATTTTCGTTTCCCGCTTTTAAGAGAAAAAAATTAAAAGCTTTCATTAAGCGATAATCAATCCTCATTACAGTCTTTAATTTTATATAACAGAATGGCGCAATTGTCCGACTCCAAATAGTGGATGTCTATTTTCTGCGAAGAGCTGAATCATTGATATACTTTCAAACGCTATGAAAGCGTTTACGAAGAGTAGAACGGGAAAAGTTCCTGATAATTTAATCCGTTTAGTTTTTAACGTAAAATATTTAAATTGGCCGTAAGACCGGTTAAAAAGAAAAGATTTCTAAATTCATCAGAAATTTTTAGGATTTTTAAACCCTCAAGCAGAGTTCCTGGAACAGCTTAGATAATGAAAGATCTAAACACCCAAAAAACTCTGACTCATATTCGACGTTTGAAGAGCGAATCGAAGATCAAT
Organism: Leptospira yasudae; assembly: GCF_003545925.1. NCBI lineage: Bacteria > Pseudomonadati > Spirochaetota > Leptospiria > Leptospirales > Leptospiraceae > Leptospira > Leptospira yasudae. The sequence goes on from NZ_QHCU01000009.1 coordinate 820, forward strand.
AGGAATTCGAATAAGACAACGAAACTGATTTTCACTAAGCGTGAATCATCTTCAGATCTTTGGATCCCCAAACGAAAAATTGCCAACCTAAAGCAGAAAATCGTAAAGTACGGGTCATTGAAAAGAGTATTGACCTTGCTTTTGAATAACAATCGCGATCGATTGGCTTCTTTCTTGGAGCCCTCTCGGACAGAAAAAACCTGTTATCAGAAGGCAAATCTTGATTTAGTTCGATTTTCGCTGAGACCGGAGGCTTCTGATTGGGCCGAATTGAGATTATTGGCCCGATATTACGGGATATCTATCTGTCATTTCTTTGTCATATTGTTAGATATGGACAAAACAGCACCTGAATATCTATTCACGACCCTTGGCGCGAAAATTGGAAATAAACGATTAGAAAAATCCGCAATTTCCCTTTTGCAACGCCTTCTTCCCAATCGAAAGCTGCTACTTTTTTCGATCGCATCCGGTCTAAAAACTTTTCATCCGATCGCACGAAAGTCGTCCGCATAAAATGACAAGTTTTACCAAGTCTCCGTGAACAGGCTGTTTTGGGCCGGAGTTCCGGCCAAAAACGTCGTATTCAGGGGAAAATATTGCCCAAAAGGATAAATACTAATAAAAATATTCTAAAATAGAAAATCAAAATATTATAATATATATAATGGTTATTTTTTTATAGGAGAAAAATAAAAAAATAGAAGGCGGTAAATTTTTTCTTCAAAAATCGAACTCGGCAGAACGATCATTGGAACCGTCAGCGGTATGAACAAAAATAAACCGCAACAGGGAGTAAGACATTTGCGTCTCCTGAAACCAAATCGTTCTGGAAGAGAACAGACAAAGCGTAAGATCGATTTTGCCTTGGACTCGAGGCAAAACATGAAAAAACTGGGTTCTCCATCGGACCTGAATATTCCCAAGGAACTAGTTCCGTACGTTTCTAAACGAATTCAAGATGCGGGTGGATCCTTGCGATTGCTGTTAAATCAGTGCGTATATAAAAGACCGCTAATAGTGCCGGTTCAAAAACAGAATGTTCGGGATCGGGTCGGATATCAAAAACAAAGACTTGAGTTGATTCGATTTCCGTTTCGGCCTTTCGAAGAAGATTGGAATGAACTCAAAAGACTCGCTTCTCTCTACAACGTATCAATGTGTCGGATGTTTGTGCGTTTGCTTGAATCGGATCTTCCTCCTAATTCCGCATACGCGAGGAATTTCGAGTTAGAAGTCATTCAAACGCCGCCACTGCCGATTATGAATTCTTTGAAAAAGACGGGGACCTAAGTTATAGCTTAGGTCTTTCCTTTCTTACAACGATTTTCTATATTTTAGAATTCTATTTACCAGAGGAACGTTTTTTATCTTTCGAGAATCTAATTTCGAAAATCAGTTAAATATTTCTTGAAAATGAAGATTCTGATCTTACAGTGTTCGAATCTTAGAATTTAAGAAAATCTCGGAGTGTATAATGTTTAAAAATTTAAGAAGAATCACCGTTTTATTTTTCTCTATCGCATCCATATTCTTTTCTTCTTCCGTATTTGCGGCAGGGACTTATTCGGAAGGTTGGGCCGTTGTAAAGCTCATTCAATTTGAGAGCCGCGGATTGATTTTCGATTCTTACGAAGGGCTTCTGGAATTTACGACCTATGATAAATCCGAAAAATGCGAAGCGGCAAAAGACGAATGCTTTGCTCCTTTGAAAGAAAAAGTAGAATTCTCCGTTCGCCCCGAAAACGGTGAAGTCGTTAACTTTTTGAGTAACAACTTAAATCAGGAAATTTTGGTTCAATATCGGATTCATAGATTTGAACCGGTCGCTCTGTCTACCGATTTTGAAGTGGTCGCCGCGCAGAGGCAAGTCGCTGTTATTCCGAAAGAAGCGGTCGATAAGATGATCGGAGATAAATCCGGATCAAAAAGAAATTTCTCAGTTACGGGGAGAATTCTTCAGCTGGATTATCAAGGAACCGCAATCGGAACGTATGAAGGTCTGTATTTAGACGAGGTTCGCGGTAAGGTTCATCCTTTTTCAGTTACCAACGAAGAAATTGCTAAATTTGCTTGGAATACGATGAAATACGGAACGAAGTATTATATCGGAATTTCTGTAGCGTTTGCAACCGGCTGGAGAAAGTCGGATTACGACGTTTTCGAAATCAATTATAAAGCCCCTGCCGGCGGAGTTTATACGGAAACGAAAAAGTAATCCGGATTCGGTCGAAGTTTTTAGAAAAAGGGACGGAAGACCGTCCCTTTTTAATTTCTGCACAATTAGAATTGTTGAGTGTATTCATTATTAGGAAAAAATCGAGTCATCCATTATCACCGCTCGAAGATTTTTCTAGATCGATAAGATCCGTTAACCAATCCGAAAGATTTCCGGCTCTATCTTTAATTCTCGCCTGAAGTAGCAGCTTTCTTTTAAACTTCGAAAACGATTTCGGAATTTTGACGAGAATCATTTTTCGATCCGCTTCAAACTCATAAGGAAATGTTTCTCCATCTAAAAGAATTTCCGCTCCGCCAGCATAACCGGAACCGATGTCTGAGACGGAATACATTCTTTCGATGAAGCTTTGTGGACGGACCTCCGGCGTGAATCGATGACGGGAGATTAAATAGGGGTGATCGATTTTCGGCTTTGAACGATCTTCTAAGACTCCAACGATACCGATTTTATTTAGAATTGCCTGAATTCCCCCTCCTTCAGAGGACGTTTTTAAAATGACCCAACGCTTGGTCGCTTCTTCGAATAAATATAAATTCTCGGACTTTGTTAGTCGTTTCCCTTTCCATAAAAATTTTGCCTCCCCTGACCAGCTGATTCCTGTGGATTCAATTTCGATCAGTTCGCTTTTTAAGGTTAATCCTTCCGGTAATCCTTTTTCGGACGGAACTCCGGCCTTTTCAAAAAGAATATTGCCCTTTCCGAATGTATTTCCCTTGGGAGTTTTTAGAGAAAAGCGACCGTCAGGAGAAGAATATTCCGTAGCAGCCGCTTTTTCCGGATGTCCTTTAAATCCGGAATTGAAAATTTTAATCTTGAGAGAAGACTGATTCTCTTCTTTATCACCTGCAATGATCTCGAACTGGACTTCCTGACCCTCGGGATATTCCTTGAGGTCGAAGCTGGATTTTAATGTCGGAAAAAGATTGTAAACGTATACGGGTGGATTCAAAGAGGATCGATTCGAATCATAGATTGATTGATGATCTCTGGCCTCGGCGTAACTCATTTTCTCAAATTTTCGTTCGTAGAGAATTCTCCCTTCGGATAAAAGTTTTGCGAAATAGAGATTGTTTTTATTTCGAGAATTCATCCGATCAAAGGCGCCTAACTTGATTCGGACTTCACCGCCGATTTTCAAAGGAGTCGGTTCGTTTAATTCGTAGATTCCTTCTTCCTTTTTTACGAGAGGGAGTCTGAATTTTTGTCCGTCGGAAGAATCAATGTAGAGGACGAGTAATTCGGGTGGAGTTCCGTCCCGATCATTCATCTTGAGATAAGCGAGAGGATTGAACGTATCTCCGTTTCCATGAAGTTCGAAATGCAAATGTGGAACGCCGGTTCCTGATTCTCCAATTCTCGCGATTGCCTGTCCTTGTTTTATGGAATATTTGTGATCTAAAAATTTTATAGAAAAGATTCCGTCGCTGAGAAGATGCAATGCTTGCCTAAGGTGTTCTAATTCTCTTTTTGCTCCTTCTAAGCTGAACAAGTGCGCGAATTTTGCTCGAAGTCCCGACGGAGAACGAACCATCAGATTAAGCCCATAACCGTTCGGCGACTCCGATACTGATTCTACGACTCCATCAAAAGGGGCGATGGCCGGAAGACCGTTCAAGTGAAACGTTTTAAAATCGGCTCCCATGTGGAGGTGATGCGTTCTGTATTCAGCGAACGAACCGGAAATAGGTGTCTGGATCTCCATAGGAAAACGTAGTTTTCCTTGCAGTTCCGGAAATAATTGTAATTCCGGACGGTCTTCCGTCCACAATCCGCTCCACGGAAATATTAAAACGAATAACAATAAAGTAGGAATGGAACGTGCGGAGAATCTTTTCATCTTCCGCAAAAGCTGCGGTCAAAATCGAAATTTGTAAAGTCGAAAAGAGCCTCCGGAAAATTCTCCTTGCACGGAGTTCCGTCCACAAAAGATCCTTCTAACTATGTCCAATGTCCGACTGGCGATCTTCTTCACGCTCCTTCTCTCGCTCGTTCACTGCACTTATTTTACAAGAGAACCGAGAAATCCGCCTAAGATCGACGGAGTTCCGATTCCGGACGACCAGCGTCGGCTCTATGTCCAAAACTTTCGGAACAATTCCTACGGAATGGGAATTCAAACTCTTTTGACGGAACTTGTTCGATCCGAGATCGACGCGAGGGGCAGATTCATACAGACCCGGGAGAAGTCGATTGCGGCCTACCGTCTTTACGGAGAAGTCGTTCACTATCAGCTTGTCGGAAATCTTTTGGATCAGGGAGGACAATCCATCTCCAGGGAGATGTTGGTCATCGTTCGGCTGGAACTCCAGAAGGCCGGAGGACAAAAAATAACATTGGAAAGGGAAGAAATTCCGGTTAGAATTATCTTCTCCGATCAAGTCGGATTTAGAGAGAGTGAAAATCAGGCTCAGGCCCGACTGTTAAAAATCATGGCGATTCGAATCGCCGAGGAGATGGAAAGAGCTTGGTATTTTTCTATTGCCGGAAAGATCGATCCCTGATAATCTTGACCCGCCCCTTGAGTAATCTCCTATGAATCGAGAAAAACAAGAAGCCATTCTAAACAAAACGGAACCCGCGGTCCGCATGGAAATGCAGACCTTTTCGGAATATCTCCAGAAAGAGGGATTGAAAATCACCAACCAGAGAATGCTGGTCGCGGAAAGAATTTTCTCTCTTCACAATCACTTCACAGCGGAAGGACTTTTGGAGGAATTCAAGGACCAGAGAGATCAGATTTCTAAAGCGACCATCTATAGAATTCTCTCCATCATGGTTTCGGCGGGACTTCTGCAAGAACACAACTTCGGAAAAGATTACAAGTATTACGAGCATATCATCGGGCATAAACATCACGATCATATCATCTGCACGGTTTGCGGAAAAATCGTGGAGTTCGTGGACGAAAGAATCGAACAGCTTCAAGAGCAAGCCGCAAAGGACAACGGTTTTAAGATAACGGGCCACAGCTTGAACATCTACGGAACCTGCAACGAGCATTCTTCCGGTAGATGATTTTTAAAACACTTTCCGAAGATTCAAAGACTCGAGCCAGAACCGGAATTCTCAACTTAAACGGAGTGGAACTGGAAACGCCGGTATTTATGCCGGTGGGGACCAGAGGCGTCGTCAAAACTCTCACGATGGACGACCTCGAAGAACTTGAGTATTCTTTAATATTAGGGAATACGTATCATCTCTACCTCCGACCCGGCACGGACGTTCTCGACAAGTTCGGAGGACTGAAGAAATTCTCCACTTGGAAAAAAGCATTACTCACCGACAGCGGAGGATATCAGGTCTTCAGTCTGAATTCTCTCTTTAAATACGAACAGGACGGCGTTCGTTTTCAATCGCATATCGACGGAAGCCGTCACTATTTCACGCCGAGTTCCGTCATCGACATACAACGCAGCATCGGCTCGGACATCATGATGGTCCTGGACGACTGCGCTCCTTTCGATTCCAGCCCGGAACGACTCAGGCAATCCTTGGATCGGACGCATCGATGGGCGGAAATGTCCGTGGAATATTGGGAAAAGAGGAAGAATTCTCAGCATCTTTTCGGAATCTTTCAAGGAGGCATCGATCTCGACTTCCGTTTAGAAAGTCTGCAGGCGATCACCTCACTGCCGTTTGACGGAGTTGCGATCGGCGGACTTTCGGTAGGAGAGCCGCGCAAGGATTTCATCCGAATTTTGGAAGGGATTTCAAAGTATACGGATCGAAATCGTCCTTTGTATCTGATGGGAGTGGGGACCGTACCCGATATTTTGGACGGAGTGAAGAATGGAGTCGATATGTTTGACTGCGTTCTTCCGACTCGGAACGCAAGAAACGGTCAAGTTTTCACATCGCTCGGAAAAATTAATTTGAGAAATGAGAAGTGGAAGAATTCCGACGCTCCGATGGATCCGAATTGCGGGTGTAAGGTGTGCAAGAGATACAGCATCGGGTACATTCGACACTTACATCACGTCGGAGAGATCACCGCATTCTCACTTTCGACGTATCATAATTTATATTTCATGAAAAGTTTTCTTGCGGAGATAAGAAAGTCCATTCAAGCGGGTGAATTTTTAGAAACTTATGCCAGATGGAAAAATTTGTACGAAAAGCCTGAATTTTCCGGTTGACTATTTACAGAATCGCCTTTCCTTTAGTAGAGCTGGCCGGAAAGAGACAGAAAGGAGTTGCTGATTATTTATGGAAATAACCAGAAGAGAAAGCGGGAACATTGTGATTCTGGACATAAACGGAGAGATCGATCTCTACAATGCCCCAGAGATTAAAGATGTAATCGCTAAACTCATCGAGGAACAAAAATATTATACCATTATCAATCTGGAAAAAGTTTCCTACATTGACTCGTCTGGTATTGGTGCATTGATTTCCAGCCTTTCCAACCTGAAGAAATATCAGGGTGGACTTAAAATTATCAACGTCTCCGGATCCGTTAGAAAAGTTTTCGAGCTCACCAAGCTGACTTCTTTCTTTGAGATTTTTGATAATGAGGCAGAAGCAGTCTCTGCCTTTAAGTAAGATCGGATTATAATTTTATCCTACCTTTTCTGAAACCTGGTGCCGCAATGAAATCAACCCAAAGAAAAATATTTTCTTCTTTTATAATCTTACTCGCAGGTTTTCTCATTGCCTGTGGAGCCGAACTTCCCATCCAGGAGTTGAGCGACGCGAAAAACTCCATCACGAGAGCGAAAGCGGCAGGGGCCGAAAAATACGCTCCGGGAGAATTGGAAGAAGCTCGCAAGAGTTTGCTGAATGCACACCAAAAGGCTTCGGAAGAAGATCTCGCGGAAACTAAAAAATCCGCGGAATACGCAAGAGCAAAAGCTCTGGATGCATCCGAGAAATCCTTTCCATCTTCCGTGGATGACGCTCGTAAAGAGTCAACTTCATCAATCGATTCTGCCGACGAAGCGTTCGCTTCTCAACTTGCTTCCGAGCCTTATAATGCTGCAGTTCAACTTCGCAAAGAAGGGGACACACTGCGTGAAACTGCGGATCGCACTCTCGAATCGTATCCAAGAGAATCCGGTGACGATGCAAAACTGAGAACCAGACTGGCCGCTTTCGATCAGTATGAGGCTTCTCGCCAGAAATACGCCGATTCCAAAAAATCCGCGGACGAATCCAAGGTATTAGCGCTTTCTCAAAAACAACAATTGATCGATTCTCTTGCCGATATCGAAAAAAATCTGAACGATGCGGATAAATACGCTGAAGGAAAAGATCCGGAAGTCGCAGAAACGAAAAGTCGTTTAGACGGTGCGAAATATAAAATCGAAGAAGGCAAAATCAAAGAAGGTTACGCTGAGATCGATGATATCCGCAAAAAATCCGGCGAACTCGTCGCAAAGAATATCAAGGCTTACGCAGAAAAACAAAAAGAACTCGCGAAACAAAGCGTAGCAACTGCGACCACAAAACTTGCATCTTTTGATAAGAATAAAGTAAATGCTTCTCGTGATTTCCAAGTTTCTTACCAAAGAGCCGAAGAAAATCTGAAAGCAGCGGAAGAATCCAGAGTGTCCGCGGAAGATTTATATTCTTCCGAAAAATACGAGGATTCGATCGCACGCTCCGAAGAAGCGATCCGTCTTTCCAGAATTGTCGTAGACCAATCCACAGAATTGGCTGAGAGAATGGAAAGAAAAACAACCGGCGATCAGGTTGCGGGCCGCGATACGAAAACAGGAAACGATTCTAAGAACACGGTTAAGGATCAAACCTCGACTGATAAGCATTCTTCTACGAAAGTCGGAGAAGACGGTTTGCCGGAAGGTTGGAAACGTTATGTGGTTCGCAAGAAGGTTCCTGCCGATTGTCTCTGGAGAATTTCCAAAGATAAGAGACATTACGGAACGGCTAAACTTTGGAGAAGAATCTACGAGGCGAATCGCAACAAGATTAAAAATCCAAATTTGATTTATCCGAAACAGGTATTGTTGATTCCTCCTAAAAAAGGACCTACTAAATTTCATAAGGCGGAACCTTCCAAAAAGAAGAAGCCGACTGCGGAAGAAGTAGAAGCGATCGAGCAAAACCAAAAGCCGGCTGCTTCTGAAGAATCAGAATCTGGTGAACCGGATAACAAAAAGAAAACCGAGGCAACTCCTCCACCTGCGGCAGACGATACGGCTACAGGGACGGAAGAACAACCTACTGAGGAAGAAAACGGAGAAGAAGAAAATCCGGAAAATCTACAGTAGTCTAAAATCCGATTTTTGTGAAGGGAAGGCTTGGTTGAAAAACCGGGCCTTTTTTGTTTTTGGGGCGGAGTTCCGTCCAAAATATTCCATTTAGATTCAAATCAAAAACGCTTCAATGTCGATTTTGGTTTTCGCTGAACTCAAGAGAAGACCGAAGTCAGCGCTGCTCCTTTGAAACTCGATCGTTTGTGGACGGAAGACCGTCCGTTTCGCCATTTACAAAAGAATCCGGCTCAACAACGGAAATTTTGGACGGAACTCCGGCATAGAAATCTACGACAGTCGTATATTTTCGAATCCAGCTGAAATTCACTTGATTACCGCTTTCCGATTGTAAAACTTTCTTTTGAAGTAAAATGAAACGCGCTTATACCCAGCCGATTTCCTCGGTCAGTTATCAGGACTACCAAACTTTGGTAACACTTGCATGGGAAGAGGATTGTCCCGACGAGGATATCACTTCGGTATCCCTTTTTTCGCCCGATCAAAAAGCGACCGCAAGCCTGAACGCAAGAGAACCAGGAATTCTCTGCGGAACAGGAGTATTAGAAGTTTTGAATGTCCTTTCCGGAGACAAAATCCGGTCGGAACTTTTCAAAAAGGATTCCGAAAGTTTTCAAAAGGGAGAAACCCTTCTGAAAATCCACGGAAGTCTGGTTCAGATTCTCCGGGTGGAAAGAATTTTATTAAACTTTCTGCAATATCTTTCCGGCATTTCCACTCGAACCGGAGAAGTCGTCCAAAAATACGGACGCAACGGACTTATGATTCTCGATACGCGCAAAACTCTCCCCGGTTACCGCAAACTTGCGAAGTATGCGGTTTATTGCGGAGGCGGAAGCAATCATCGACTCAATCTTTCCGAAATGGCGATGATCAAGGACAACCATCTTGCGATGTATTCTTCTTCTCACGAACCGGTCGGAAAGATCAAAACGCGTTTTCCCGGAAGACTGGTGGAAGTGGAAATCGATTCCATTTCCCAGCTCGACGATGTGATCGGCTCGGGTGCGGACGTCGTATTATTGGATAATTTTTCCTTGGAAGATACGAAGGTCGCCTATTCGATTCTCAAACAGAAAGCCCCGAATATTCAGATCGAATTTTCAGGCGGAATTACGCCCGAAAAATTGGAAGCACTCTCGGAATTTTCCGGCGCGGGTGTTAGTATGGGATATCTAACGCACACGACTCGTTTTCTGGACCTCGGTTTGGACATCGAGCAACATTGAGTTATGGGATTTGTGAAAGCTCCTGCAACCAAAGACATGCTTCTCGAAGGGGTTCGCGAAACTCTCGGAGATCACGCTTACGAATCGGTTCAAAAGGCGTATGACGTGTCCGAGCGTGCGCACCAAGGACAGTTTCGTCTTTCCGGCGAACCGTATATCGTTCACCCTCTTCAAGTCGGTTTTATCCTATTCGAACTCGGTTTGGACGAGAAGGTAATCTGCGCCGGACTTCTTCACGACGTAATTGAAGACACGGAATATTCCCGAGACGATATGATCCGCGATTTCGGGGAAGACATCACCGATCTCGTCGAAGGCGTAACTAAAATCTCCAAAATCAAAAGTCAATCCAAGGAAACCGAGGCGGCGGAGAATATCAGAAAGATCATCGTCGCGACGATCAAGGATATCCGCGTCATTCTTATCAAGCTGGCGGATAAGACGCACAACATGCGGACTCTTTCCTTTCAACCTCCGGAAAAACAAAGAAGAATCGCTCAGGAAACCCTTTCCTTATACGCGCCGATCGCGGGTAGATTAGGAATTTATAAAATAAAATCGGAACTGGAAGACCTTGCGTTTCAGATTCTCAATCCTGAAGAATATCAGGAAGTAAAGAAGAACATCAACTCCAAGAAATCGGAGCGCGAAGGGTTTATCGAAACCCTCAAGATCATTCTTCTCCAAAGACTTTCCGAAATTCAGATCGAAGCCGACGTGGACGGTCGAGCCAAACACTTCTATTCGATCTACCGCAAGATGAAGCTGAAGGAAAAAACCTTCAACGAAATCTTCGACTTAAGGGCGATCCGAATCATAGCGAACGAAGTCAAGGACTGTTACGGTGTATTAGGAATCGTGCATACACTTTGGAATCCCGTGCCCGGGCGTTTTAAGGATTACATCGCGACTCCGAAGACGAATATGTATCAATCCCTTCACACTACAGTGATCGGACCGGACGGGAAACCGCTCGAAGTTCAGATCCGCACGCGGGAGATGAACGATATCGCCGAATACGGAATCGCCGCGCACTGGATGTATAAGGAGAGCAAACCTTCCTCTTCGGGCAAAAGCGTAAAAGTGAAGTGGCTCGAACTTCTCAGCTCTTGGCAGGATTCCGCGCTGGATCCGAAAGAATTCGTGGAAGAACTCAAATACGATCTGCACGAGGACGAGGTATTCGTCTTCACACCGAAAGGCGAGATTCTTCAGTTACCGAAAGGTGCGACCATTCTCGACTTTGCGTTTCGAATTCATACCGATGTCGGTTTAAAAGCGAAGGGCGGAAGAATCAACGGAAGAATGCTTCCGCTCCGAACGGAAATCCGTTCCGGAGATCAGATCGAAATCATCACCGATAAAAGAACGAAACCTTCTCCCATTTGGCTTCGGATCGTAAGAACTCCGTCCGCAAGACAAAAACTCCGGGCTTATTTCCGAAGACTCAGAGAAGAGACCAAAAAAGATCTGCAACAAGAAGCGGAGTTTGCCGCCGAGATTACTCTGAATGCCGAGGTTCTTGAAGAACTCAAAAAGAAACCTTCCGCAAAACCGGCTAAACAAATCGATCTCGGTGCGGGCAAAGTCATCGTCGCGGGTCTTCGAGGAATTCCGGTTCGTCTTTCCGGTTGTTGTTCTCCTTTGCCTGGAGACGAGATCATCGGATTTGTAACGCGCGGAAGAGGCGTGAGTATTCATAAAAAAGGCTGCGCAACCGCCAAACAGCAGGAACAGGAAGAATCCATGCGCGTCATCACGGTCGAATGGGATTACGGTCAAAGTGAATCCATTCCCGTGTTGATCGAAGTGAAGTCGAGGGATAGACAGGGAATCTTTATGGAAATCGTAAAGTCGATTTCCAATACGCAGACCAATATCCGAGAATCCAAGGCGACCACCGATCAAAGAGGAAACTTGGTCGCAAGTTTCGAAGTGGACGTGGAACACTTGGATCAACTCAAGGAGATTCTGAGCAATCTCAAACAAATACCGGACGTATATCAAGCCCATAGGATTAAGAATTAAAGAGGTAACTTCTTGAAGAAACTATCATATTCCGTTTTTTGCATATCTTTGTTCGTGTTCGCATCCGCATTTATCGGTTGCGGGGAAAAGGAAGAATCCGAAACCTCCGTGGTCGTGGAAACGCTTCCTTGGAAGGGGAATCCGGATTCGATTCCGGTCGCATTGCGCGGCCACAATCCGATCGTTTCTCCCGATGCGAAAAAAGGCGGAACCTTTCGGATCTACAGTCATCAGTTTCCGAAATCTCTGAACTATTATCTGGATCAGTTTTCGACCACGGCTCATATCTTCGGATTGATGTTCGAACCTCTTCTCGACTACCACCCGTTGACGCTCGAACCGATTCCGCATCTCGCTTCTTCTTGGAAGATTTCTCCCGATAAAAGGAAGTTCACGTTCACCATTGACGCGAACGCGGTTTGGTCGGACGGAAAACCGATCACCGCGAACGACGTCTTATTCACTTACGAAACGTTGATGGATAAGAACAATAACACTGCGGTTTTCCGAATCGATCTTTCCCGTTTTGAAAAACCGGTCGTTCTGAGCGAACGGGAAATCGAATTCACACAAAAGGAAATTCATTGGTCGAACTTTAATACGATCGCGAATTCCCTCTACATTCTTCCTTCGCATTATTATCAAGGCAGAAACTTCGATAAGGAGAATTTCGATTTTCCCGTGGTTTCAGGGCCGTATTCTATGCTTTCCGCAAAGAAAGGCCGTTACGTGAAGATGCGCAGACGGGGCGATTATTGGATGCGCGCGTATCCGTTTTACAAAGGCGTAGATAACTTCGATACGATCCTTTTCAAGGTTTATAACGAGGAGCCGATCGCGTTTCAAGCATTCAAAAAAGGTGATATAGATATCTATCCTACGTATACGGCTTCTTTTTGGGTCAAAGACGCGGTTGGGGAGAAGTTCGACGAGAATTATATTCTCAAGCAGAAAATCTACAACTCCAAACCGATCGGATTTCAAGGTTTGGTTTTTAACATGAGACGGGAAATTTTTTCGGATGTGAGAGTTCGCAAGGCGTTCGCTCATCTCGTGGATCGAAATCTTCTCATCGAAAAACTCGCGTACAACGAGTACGAACCCACGAACGCATTCTACCAGGATTTGTGGCCCGCAAATTCTTCCCCGAATCCTCCGATCGAATTCGACGTAAAGAAAGCGAGAGAACTGCTCGCGCAAGCGGGATGGAAAACGAATTCGAAAGGAATTCTGGAAAAGGACGGAAAGGAATTTCGCTTTAGCATATTAGAAAGAGATAAAAAAGCGGAGAAGTATCTTACGCTCATTCAGGAAAGAGCCAAAGAAGTCGGAATCGTCATCAGCTTGGAGGCGACGGACCTTGCGGAATGGAGTTCTCGCATGGATAAATACGACTTCGATATGACCTGGGCCGCTTGGGGAGGCGGAGTATTCAAAGATCCGGAAGCGATGTGGTATTCCAAATACGCGGAAGAAAAGGGACAGCCGAATCTTTCCGGTTTTAAAAACGCGGAAGTGGATAAGCTCGTGGAACAGCAAAGAACCGAGTTCAACATTCCGAAACGAAATGAAATTCTCAGAAAGATCGATAAGATCTTAACCGCGGAAGTTCCCTACGTTCTTTTATGGAACACAAGCGCGACAAGAATCATGTATTGGAACCGCTTCAAGTCTCCGAAAAACCCTCTCGGAAAATACGGAAGCGAAAAGGAAGCGTCTTCTCTTTGGTGGTTGGACGAGGCGCAATCCTCCAAATTGAACGAAGCGATCCTGAAAAAGGAAAAACTACCTTCCATACCGGAGAAAGTCTACTTTCAGTAGATTCAAAATTATGAATAAACGGAATCGACTCGGAGAATTAGGCGTCGTCATACGCGATTTTTTAAGTTCTCCTAAGATTCCCAACTTTATCGAGCTTCTGGAAAAGGGGCTCGATAAGGAACTCTTCTACGATCCGGAAAAAACCAAACCGGAAATTCCGATCGAAGATTTGCCGGTCGATTATCGTTTGCGCGAATCCGGCTTTGTCCGAAAGACATACGAAAAATTTTTTCCCGTTTCCCATCTGTTTCGCATAACGCATCGATACGACCGCGAATATCTGGACAACTTTATGCCCCTCTCCGCCGAAAAATACATCGGTCGCGGTTCGTATAAGTTCGTTTATGCGCTTCCTTGGAATCAGGTCGTAAAGATCGGAAAGTCCAAACTTCCCTCCGACCCGATTTTCGGTTCCTTATACAAACACGTGAAGAAGAATCTGGATCGTTATCTCAAACCCGAAGAGATTCAACTCATGGATTTTTTGAAATCCAAAACATGGACTAGATCGGCAAAGGAAGACATTCACTTTAAGTTTGCGCGTTTGGGTTTGGAACGTTTGCACTACTGGAAATTAAAATCGCTCATTCCGGATCTCGTGTTACCCACTCGTTATTTTATGGGGCTTAGAGCCAGAACGACTCCGTTCGGAATTCCGATCTTCACGTTGACTCCTTGCGACAATCAGAACCTTCTTCCCGGAAAACATTTAAAAGAGTTCATCCGCTTGAACGAGAAGGTGAGACAGAATCCGTTTCAGGACGCATTCTTTCCGAAATGGAAATTGAACTTCGATACGCATAAGTTCGGAGTCATCAGCCGTTCAAAGCTGAAAAAGATCGCCTTGGATTTCCACCGCGTGATCGAAGTGACGAAATACCTCGCGGACGAAGAGAAGCTGATCTTCGATATCCATTCCGAAAACATCATCATCACCTTTCCCGATTTTTCTCTGAAGATTTTCGATTATCACGTTTTTGACGAACATCTCTACGAACCGAGCAAGGAGAATCCTTCGCCGGAGATCGATCATATCAACACGATCCGGGAATTCGTCCGTTCTTTCGAGCTCGGTTGAGGAAAAGTGGACGGAAGACCGTCCACTTTCGATCGTACGGCAGCCTATCGATTGCAATGCCGATCTTTTTTATTCTTTCTTGGCCGGAGTTCCGTCCACTTTCCCGTCCCACGGAGATTCATCCGGCCTGCACGACAAAGGCGTTTTGTCGGTCCATTTTTCTTTTTACAGAAAGGCCTTCCGTGGAAGAGTGGATTAGGATTCAAATTCCAAAAAGGGACCGTTAGAAATGATCGATCGTTATTCCAATCCGGAAATTTCCAAAATCTGGGAATTAGAGAACAAGTTTGAAATTTGGAAAGAAATAGAAATTCTCGCGTGCGAGATCCGCATGAAACGCGGAGAAGTTCCTCCCGAGGATTTTCAGGAAATCAAATCGAAAGCGAAGTTCAAGGTGGATGAAATTCTCGAAATCGAGAGTAAGGTTCATCACGACGTCATCGCGTTCTTAACGAACATGAACTCATACATCGGACCCGCGGGAAGACACGTTCACTACGGATTGACTTCCTCGGACATCGGCGACACCGCTCTTTGCGTTCAGATGGTTCAGGCAATGGATCTGATTCTGAAAAAAACGGACGCTTTGATCGCGGCGGTCCGCGAGAAGGCGATTCAATACAGGGATCTTCCCTGCATCGGAAGATCGCACGGAATCCACGCAGAGCCGATGACGCTCGGACTCAAGTTCGCATTATTTTTTGAAGAATTAAACCGAAATAGAAAGAGAATGGCAGACGCGCGCGACGAAATCGCGGTGGGTAAACTTTCCGGCGCGGTGGGAACGTATTCCAATATAGATCCCGAAATCGAAGCCTATGTCTGCGAAAAGATGGGACTTCGCGTGGACCCGATCGCGACTCAAGTCGTCTCGAGAGATCGTCACGCGTTTTATCTTTCCGTTCTAGGAGTAACCGCTTCTTCTCTCGATCGTATGGCGACCGAGATCCGTCTTTTGCAAAAAACGGAAGGAAGAGAAGTGGAAGAACCTTTTTCCGCGGGACAGAAAGGCTCTTCCGCGATGCCTCACAAAAGAAATCCCGTGATCTGTGAAAGAATCTCCGGTCTTTCCAGAGTGATCCGCGCGAACGTAAACGTAGGTCTGCAGGACGTCGCTCTTTGGCACGAAAGGGATATTTCCCATTCTTCCGCGGAACGGGTCGTTCTGCCGGATTCCACGATCGGTCTGGAATATATTCTGGATAAGATGCTCTTTGTAATCAAAAATCTTCACGTATATCCCGATGCGATCGAAAGAACGTTAGGCGTAACACGCGGTCTGATCTTTTCTCAAAAGGTACTTCTTGCGTTGATCGAAAAAGGGAAGATCGTACGGGAAGACGCGTATCTGATCGTTCAAGAACACGCGATGGCGGTTTGGGCGAATCAATCCGAAACCCTAAAGACGAGACTGGAAAAGGACGTTCGGGTCAACAAGGTTCTCTCGCAAAAGGATCTGGACGATATCTTTAAGATCGAGCCGTATCTCGAAAAAGTCGGACTGATCTACAAGCGTTTGGGCCTGGAATAGATGCGGGTAGGCGTTTTCGGGTTAGGGTATACGGGAGTCCGCATTTCGGAGAAGTTGCGCTCCGTTGCCGGAATCGAACTCGAGACGTTTTCGGCGAAAACCCAAATTGCAGGAACGAGAATATTCGATTTTTCGAATGCTTCTTCCCTGCGCGAGTTCGAAGCGCAGTTTCCGAAACAATCCATCGATCTTTGTATCGTTACGTTTCCGATTCAAAAACTTTCCGATCGAAGCGCTTTCCTGGGTCTTATGGATTCCGTAACCGAACGGAGAATCCTTCTGGGAACGACGAGTATTTACGCAAGAGTTCCCGATATCATCGAAACGACTCCGTTGATTCCCGATCACGAGCGATTTGCTGCGGAAGAGGAATGGCTATCGCGCGGCGGAAAGATTCTCCGGTTGTGTGGAATCTACGGACCGGGCCGCAATCCCGCCGATTGGATTCGCAAGGGACTTGTAACCAAAAGTTCCAGACAACTCAATCTAATCCACGGAGACGATATCGCAGAAACCGTTTCCCTTTTGATTTCCAAGATTCAAACGGAAGGATGGGATAGGATTCCGAAGATTCTCAATCTTTCGGACAATCAGTGGCACACTTGGAAAGAAATATTTTCCTTTTTGGAAGGACACGGAAAGATCGCAGAAGCTCCGATCCGAGAATCGGAAAGAGAGGATTGTTTTATCGACAGCGAACTGATTTCGAATCTGCTTCCTGATTTACAAAGAAAAGACTTTTGGGCAGAATTGGAAAATCTGGAAGGGATCAGTGATTAGCGAAATTACGAATATTCTCCATTTCTTTTCCATCGGCGGATTGATTTCCCTTTTGATTTTTTTCGTTTCCCGTTACTGGTATGATCTTCGGGGAAGAATCGCGGTTTGTTTTATTCTTACGATCGTTTCGTATTTGATTCTAAACTTAGACGTTCACATTCAGATTCCCTTTCTCGTTCGTAATCTACTCTTTCTAATCGTGTTGGCTCTTCCGTTTTTTTATTGGCTCATCACCTTAGCGGCGTTCGACGATCATTTCGAGATCAAAACATGGTTTTGGTTTTTGCTGATAGGCAAGCTGATCCTATCCGCGGTCGCGACTTATCCCGAACTCGGACAAATCTCGCTGCGAGGTCCGGTTGAATCCGAAAGAATTCTATCTAGAATTCTTTTGCCGTCGATATTCTCCCTCGGTTTCGTATTGGCCGCGATCATACAAACGTATATTGGAAGAAAGGACGACCTTGTAGAATCGAGGAGAACCCTTCGACAAATCCACATTCTCATCTCGGGAACGGTCATCGCGATCAACATCTTCTCGCATCTTTTTTTACGCGGAAAAGAAGTATCCGAAATCCTGGATTTGTTAAACGGACTTCTTGCTTGGGGTTTGATCCTTGCGTTTCAATTTTTGATGTTCGATTTGAAAGAAGGTCTGATTCAAAAAAGGGAAGGAGCCGCCGAAGAGGAAAAAGCGCCCGCGGTCGATCCGGTCCTACAAAAGAAACTCATCGATGCGTTTGAAAAAGAAAAGATGTATCGCTCCGAAGGTCTGACGATTCGAAGTCTCGCCGAAGAACTTCAGGTTCATGAATACAAACTGAGAAGACTCATCAACGGAAATCTAGGGTTTCGCAATTTTAACGATTTTTTAAACCGATATAGAATTCAGGAAGCCTGCGAGATTCTTCTCGATTCCGAAAAGGACGAGATTCCGGTGATTCGGATCGCGATGGATCTCGGGTATCAATCCTTGGGACCTTTCAATAGAGCCTTTAAGGAACTGACTTCTTTGACGCCCACCGAATATCGAAAAAACCGGGCCGAACCGAAAATAAACCTCAACGATTTTGAAAAAAGCAAGCTTAAATAGATCTTTACGTTCATAATGAGATCGAATCCGAGAGTCAAATCGTACGGATGCGGGGGTTGAAGAATGGAAGAATTGCTTTCGAAGGTGGGTTACTCCGGCTTTTTCGGAATCGTCTGGGGAACTTTGTTGATCCGTTATTTGCTCTTTGCGGGAACCGCTTTCTTGATCGTCTGGGTTTTCCTGAGCAAACGTCTTTCTCATAAACTCATTCAGGGAAAAACTCCGGAGCGGGAAAGAATCCTTCACGAAGTCAAGTATTCGCTTCTTACGTTCTTTGTCTTTGCGTTGTCTGGAGTATATACCGCTTGGGCTCAAGCGAACGGATACAACCTGATTTACGATAAGGTTTCCGATTACGGAACGGCATATTTGATTTTCAGCATATTCGCGTTGATCCTTCTGCACGATACGTATTTTTATTGGACGCATCGCCTGATGCACAACCAACTTCTGTTCAAACACGTCCACCTTGTGCATCATAAATCCACGAACCCTTCCCCTTGGGCATCGTTTTCGTTTCATCCTCTGGAAGCGGTGATCGAATCGGGGATTATTCCTCTCGCGGCGATGATTCTACCTTTGCACCAAGGAGCGATCATCGTATTTTTTATCTACATGACTTCTTTTAACGTCCTGGGGCATCTTTCCTACGAACTCTTTCCTTCCTGGTTTTTAAGAAGCAAGTTTACGAACTGGCACAATACGACCACGCACCACAACATGCATCATAAATACTTCAACTGCAACTATTCCCTGTATTTCAACGTTTGGGATAAGATCATGGGAACCAATCACGAACAATACCGGAACACGTTCGAGGAAGTCGCATCGAGGGTTCCCGAAAAACGGGAGAACCGAAGCTTAGAAAAAGTGGATTCCGCGGACACGGCGGCGGCATAAGCGTTCGACTCCGCTTAACATTTTCCGGGAGTGCGATTGATCGGACTTCCGTTTATTTTTGATTCGGCGGAAAGGTGATGATCGTGGTGAATCCTTCGGAGGTTTTCGATTCTTCCAGAGTTCCTTTGAGCTGATACGTAAGAAGTTGAACGAGTTCCGTCCCTAAAGAATCCTTTTTCGGTTGTGAATTGGGAAACTTTCCGGGACCGTTGTCGCTTACTTCGAGACGGGAATAACCGCGTTCGTCCAATTTGAAACTTACAGTGAGTTTTTTCAGTCCGCGGATCTTCGGGAATGCGTGCTTCATCGAGTTTGTGATGAGTTCGTTCAAGATCAATCCGAGCGGGATCAAAATCGATTGATTGAGAACGATGGAATCGCAATAGAGGGTCGTCTGCAATTCCGCCTCGTCGTATCCGAAAAAATGCATCAGATTCGAGATCAGTTTTCGGATGTAATCGGGAAGAAATGTCTGACTCTCCACGCTTTTCGAATATAACGTTTCGTGAATCATCGCCATCGAAGCGATTCGATTTTGACTGTCCTCCAAAACCTTGCGCGCGCTCGGATCGGAGGAATACTCCGATTGTAATCCGATGAGACTCGATAACACCTGCATATAATTCTTTACGCGGTGATGGATTTCGCGTAATAAAAGTTCCTTTTCCTTGAGCGAATTGCTGATCAGTTCCTCTGCTTGTTTCGGAAGTGAATAATCGATGATCACTCCCTCCAATCCTTGCAATTGTCCGTCCGGTGAAAAAATTCCGATTCCTTGTTCGAAACACCATTGGATTTTACCGTCTTTTTTTCGGATTCGATAGGTGATTTGATACGGTGTTTTCGATTCGACCGAATGAAGAACCCCCGATTCGACCTCCGCTCGATCCTCCTCCAAGATAATATCACCGAAATCTAATGTTTTCTTTCCGACGAAATCCTCCGGAGAATATCCCGTAAGTTGAAGACAGCCTTCGCTGATGTAATCCATCGTCCACCGCGGAGGATCGTTTTTACACCGATATACGATTCCGGAAATATTGCTGATGATCGTGGAAATCTGTCTTTCGCTTTCTCTCAGTTTTTGCTCCACCAACTTGAGGGAAGTGATGTCCACGATCATTGCGAGGGCCCCGTCGTAGTTTCCGTGATCGTCGTAAAGAGGATTGGCGGATGCGATCGCGTATTTCTGCTCTCCTTTATGATTGACGAAGTTGTATTCGGAAATCTCGGCGATTCCTTTCTTCCGCTCCTCGAGCCGTTCCGCCACGGACTTTCTCCGGTCTTCTTCCACGATATCCAAGACGTTTCGACCGAGCATCGTTTCCGGCGCTATACCGTAGAGTTCGCCGATTTTATTGTTCGCAAAGGTGGTGTTTCCGTCTTTGTCCAGAATCCAAATTCCTTCTTGAGAAGTGTCTATGATCTTTTTGTAAAGTGAATCCAATCTGTTTTCGGCTTCCTTAGACCATTCGAAATAAATGATAAGGATCGAAAGCGCGCTCATCATTCGAAAGAGTCCGCCGAGAAAAAAGCCCACGATCGCGAATTCTTCGATCGGTCTCAAAAAAGGATAATCCAAAATGTGAATTCCCCAGAGAATAAAACTCCATCCTCCGATCTTTCCTCCCTTATACCGCGTGGAAGGAAGTTTTAAAAGAATGATCCCCGAATAAATGTGCGCGCCTCCGACCAGAAAATAAATCGGGGCCGACGCGAGATCGGAACCTTGGAAATAAATTTCTTCCAGAAAGACCCAGACAACGCCGATCAAAAGCGGTGTATAGATCCATTTAGGGAATTCCCTTTTTGTAAAGAGAAAGGCGCCCGAGAGCAGAAAGAACGCTCTCGTAACGTCGGCCGTATGCGTAAGAATCGAAATCCATTCGGTCGGTCCGAAAATCGATCTCATAAGATTGCCGAAAAGGAACAGTAGTTGAAAAAACCAGGAAAGAAGCCAAAAGAGAAGGAATTTATGTCTTTCGGACCAATACAGAAATAAATAAACAAGATTGAGGATAACGACCGTCGTTAAGGAAAAAAGAATGGAAGGAAAGATCCACGACGATTGCATATCGGCTTAAAACTGAGGTCAGGTTAAACCGGACTTCAGCTTTCGCGCAATTCATTTTCTTTCCAAAACGATCTCGTTCTTTCGGCCGTGCAGAATTATAAATTGAAATTTATTGAATCGAGTATTCTCGGAGGCAATAATTTCCCGAAGGATGTTTGTATTCCTTTTTGAGAGTCGTGCTTTTGCCCACTGCAGCCGCGCGAATCGCAAACTTATCCATCAATTCCTTTTGTCCGCAAGTAGGCGCGATGACAAGCGCCGCGGAGAATTCTTCCCAAGACTTCCATTTGTGTCTGGAATCGTTTCTATATTTTCCTTTCGAGAAGGTTTTCATCCTCATCAGAAGATCGATTTCCGAAGCGATCAATCTTCCTTTTTTGTCGAAGTTGAAATCCTCGTGAAATCCGTTGAATACGATGTATTTTCCTTCCGGAGAAATCTTCGCCGTTAAGTCGCGCGCCGGTTGAAATAGATCCGCCTGAAATCCTTTCAGGCAGAAATACTGAACCTTCTCAAAGCTGGCCCGCAAGAGGCCGCCTTCCCGCACATAAAGACTTCCGCTCAAAACGAACACGACCATTCCGAGTCCCGCCGCGGCGTAGGAAATCGGTTTGGACTTGTCTTCGATAAAGCGAAAGATCCAAAGAGCAAAGACGGTGAACAACGCAGGCAACGGAGGGAACACGTGTCTGAGCTGTTTGTTGCCGGTGGTCGCATCGATGATGATATATTGTAAAAATAGAATACACGTTACCGCGACTAAAGGATCCCGTAGCGTCTGCACGGCCGAGGCAAGGAAGCCTTTCTTGCCTTCCCGAATTCTCGATTTAAAAAACCAAAGAATGAGCGCGATCACTCCGAAGAAAAAGATACGGAAGATCCAAGGTTCCTGGAATACGTGACTGACGGGGCTTGTCGTAGTAGGGGAAGAAAACAACGCGAAGATAAAACTCTTCACGTATTCGTTTACGATCATCTGCGCGTTGATGAGACTCATGACGCGGTCCGGGTTGGCGAAGATCCAAGCGAGAGAAGGCGCGATCGCGTAGGCGTATAAAACCCGGATGGAGGAAGGAGCGATTTGTTTCCACTTCTCCCTTTGCGAATATAAGAATAAGTTGAAGTCGATGAACAACAAAACGGTGCAATAGTAGATGATGAGTTTGAACTGTCTCTGATCCAGATTCAGATTCGTCACGACGCGCAATATTGGAAGCGATAACACCAGCAAAACGACGAGAATGACGAAAATTCTCCGCAAACCTTTGTATCTCTGCGTCAAAGAAAACTTTAGAATTTCGGAATATTCTTTGGGTTTGGAAGCGACCTCGTAGATGAAGATCGCGATAAAAAGAAGAAGTCCATACGGATATTTCGTGAAGAACAAGCCGAATAAGGAAAGAAAAACGGACCATTCCATTCTATCCTTTTTGGCGAACTCGGTAAGAAAGACGTTCTCTTCCGTATGAAAATAAATCTTATAAAGAGTATAATACGTCCATAAAAGAAAAAACATTCCCTGCGTTTCGAGC
The DNA here is from genome assembly GCF_003545925.1 of Leptospira yasudae. Taxonomy (NCBI): domain Bacteria; kingdom Pseudomonadati; phylum Spirochaetota; class Leptospiria; order Leptospirales; family Leptospiraceae; genus Leptospira; species Leptospira yasudae. The sequence goes on from NZ_QHCU01000009.1 coordinate 23,361, forward strand.
ATCGACGAAAGGCTGTAGGACGGAGCCTCGGTCGTATGCAACGTCAAAGCCAGGGTTAGGATCGCGGTCAGACCTGCTTTTAAAAACGAACCCGTGATTTGATAAACGACATAGAGAATCGTGGGAAAACAAAGAACGTAAAATACGAGACCGAGAAAGGAATCCTTCCAAGTGATCGGCATGTCTCCCGGAGTCAAAAGAAGAAGCAGCGAAAGAAGAGAGCGTAACGGAGGCCAGGTCGGGGATTCTAAAAACGGAAAGAAGGCCCTCCAGAGTTTGAAATCCCGAAAGTCCTGGTATTGATCCAGAACCACGTTGAGACGGATGTTTTCATCCCAGGTCAAAAGATCCTTGAGAGTGCAGGTGCGGATAAAAATTTCCCAATTGCGGAAACCCATATAAAACGCGAGTCCGAGGGAAACGACACACAGAAGGATGCCCAGGAACTTGAATTTATCTTGTTTCATATTCTTCTCCGGAGCGAACTCCCGCGTTTTAGGATTTCTTTTGGATCGATTTCCGTTTTGGGGAAACGCTGGAATACACGTTTTCGATCACATACAAGGGTCTGTTTTTCGATTCGTCGTTGACCCTGCTTAAGTATTCTCCGATCATCCCGAGCGCCAAAAGTTGGGTTCCGCCTAAGATGAGCACGACGATCATCATCGAACTCCAGCCGGTGATCGTCTCGGAAGTGAAAATTCTCAGATAGATGACGAATAACGCATAAATCGCTCCGCCGAACGCCGTGAAAAAGCCGAGATACGAAGCTAGTTTGAGAGGAGCCGAGGAAAAGGAAGTGATTCCGTCTAACGCGAATTTAAGCATCTTTCCTACGGAGAATTTCGTGACTCCTTCGAAACGTTCCTCTCTTTCGTATTCGAGACCGGTCTGTTTGAAACCGATCCAGGAAATCAAGCCGCGGATATAACGGTGTTGTTCCCGCATCGTGCAGAGAACGTTCGTCACTCTTCGGCTCATGATTCTAAAATCCCCCGTGTCGATCGGAATGTCGAACCGAGTGATCTTCTTTAGAATTCTATAAAATACGTGGGCCGTAAAAAGTTTGAACCAGGATTCGCCCGGCCTTTTTTTTCGTTTCGCGTAGACTACGTCGTATCCTTCTTGAAGTTTTCCGTAGAGGTCGCTCACGAATTCGGGCGGATCCTGCAGATCTCCGTCCATCACGACGACCGCGTCGCCGAGCGCCGTGTCGATTCCGGCGGTGATCGCGGTTTGATGTCCGTAATTTCTGGAAAGATTTACGAGTTTATAACCGTTCGTCGATCCGCAGAATTTTTTCAATACGTCGAAGCTTCCGTCTCTCGAACCGTCGTTTACGAAAAGAATTTCAAGATCGTCTTTTTTGAAAGAATGTTCGGAGGCTAATCGGTTTTGCAGAATGCCCAGCCTTCTCGTGAGTTCGGGAATGGTTTTTTCTTCGTTGTAGATGGGAATGATTACGGAAAGGAGAGGAGGTCTTTCGGCCATAAGATATACCCGTAAGAATCGTAGGAGTCGGCTTTTTGTCCAGAATTATTCCCTCGTTTCAAAGCGACTGGTTTTTGACCGGATTTTTGGTGCTCTGCCGAAAAATTCTCTTTACAAATTGCCAGGAAATTAAACTATACTTGCATCCAATATCCAAGTCAGGGTTATGAAAATCAAAGTCACCACTAAAAACGACGTCCACATCATCAAGATTGAAGGGCCGATAAAAGCGGGAAATGAGTTCGAGTTAGGTCAGAAAATCGAAGAGTACATTTCCAAAGGTGACGTTCCGAAATTTATCATCGATTTGAAAAAAGTTCCCTTTATTAACTCCGCCGGACTCGGTATGTTTTTGAATATATACAAACATATCGACGGCTTAAAAGGAAGAATGGTTTTTACGAACTTGAATTCCGATATCGAGAACTTAATGGAGATTACAAAACTCGCCAGCATCTTTGAAATTTATAAGACTCTGGAAGAGGCTCTTGAATCTTTCGAATACTGATTCGTTCAGAAGTCGTGGAAACTTTCAAACGTCATTTCCAAAAGCATAGACGTCTCTATTTTTCCCTTCTTAGTCTATTATTTATTTACAAACTGATTTTCAATCGATTCACGGGGCAGTGGATTCTTTCCAAGGCTCTCGAAGGATCGATTCGGGGAAGTGCGAGTTTTACCGTAACGAAGTTCTCGCTTTTGTACGGAATCGCACTTGAAAATCTTCTTTTAAAATCGGACGGGTCCTTCGAGGAAAGACCGGTTCTCTCGGCAAAAGAAATCGAACTCTCATACAATCTGCCCTGGGTTTTTTTCGGAAGAGCCAAACTCTCGCGCGTCGCGGTCGTCGGATTGCAGGTCGACCTCTTACAAAAAAAGGGAGAATGGAATCTCGCGAAATTATTCGCTTCTTCCTCGCCCGCGCCTCCGCAAAAGGAAGAACCTTTCTCTCCTTTGGAAGAGATTTCGACCTACATTCCCGTCAGCGCGTATCTGGGTCTCGAACTCAAGGATATCTTTGTTCACGTCTCTTCTGAATCCGGGGCTTCTTCGTATAAGGCGGGGATCGACGGATTCAACCTCGGATTGGAATTGGATACGGTTCGTTTTCGAAAGATTCCTTTGGACGTTCGCATTTTGCAGTTAGTCGACGCAGTTCGCTTTAAAATGAATCCGGAAAAAACGGTGCGCGTTTATTTTGAAGACAACTCTAAGTCTTTGGATCAACCGTTTCGTCTCGGTCTTGAATTGTCCCGCGACGATTCCATCCCTGGAGGAATGCTCGTTTCGAAAGCGGACATCGGTTCGGATTCGGTTCCGATCCGGGTTCGCAATCAGCTTCTCGCACCGTTCGGATTCGGTCTCAAATACCAACTCGGTTATCTCGAAAAAGAAGACAAACTCAAACTCGATCGTCTCGAACTCAAGGTCAATGAGGACGTTTGGTTGTCCGGAGCGGGAGAAATCGCGGGAGTTTCCTCCAAGGAAAGAAACGTTCAGTTCTCGATTTCGAAATCTTCGATCCGTTTAAAACCGCTTTCCGATTTTTTATCCACGATCCCCGGAATTCCAAAGATGCAGCTGGATGGAGAATTGCGTCTGGCTCCGATCACGATTTCCGGAAAAGACACGCGTTTGAAAGTTTCAGCCGATCTTTCCGCGAAGGATTTGTTCGTATCGATCGGCGGGAAGAATCACAGGATTCCCGAACTCAAAATCGTGGCCGATTCCATTCTTCATCCTCTTACGGAAGAGTCGCCTAACGCCGGTAAGCCGCTTCCCATTCTGGAGAATCTAGAACTCAAAGAATTTCTCGTAACCTACAACGGAATCGGGCTCGCCGCTACGGGGAGCATCACTCGCGGTTCTCAAGTCGATTTGGATCTTGCGGTTCAGAACCTCAATCTGACCGATTACGTGAAGACGCTGAACGGAATTCTCGGGTTGCAGATGAAGATCGGCGGAACATTCCATTCTTTGAATGCGAATGGGGCCGTTCAACTTGCGGGGTTTCGGTTTCCGATGGGAAGAGGAAAATCCGCTCCGATTCCGGTGAATCTGGATTTAAAATCCCAGATTCAATTCGGAAAACCGTTCGTGCCCGATATCGTCCGTCTGGATTCTCTATCGCTGATCACGAAAGGAACCGAAGGAAAGGAATCCCTTTCGATCGCGACGCAGGGAAATTTGTTTTTGACGAAGGGTTTTCGGATGAATCTCGCTTCCCTCGTTTTAAAGACGGAACTGGATCGTTTGACTCCGACATTGCCCCTTTCTCTTCGTGAAAGTCTTGTGCCGGTTCGGAACAATCTCGGAAATAAGATTACTCTAACGGGCGCGGTCGATTATTCCATCGTAGACGGAGCGCAGTCGATCTTTGGGAAACTTCTTTTTGACTTACCGGGGATTCAGGTCCGCGACCTCAAGGCCGATTTGGACGTAAAGATCGCCAAGGATTCCTCCATCGCGTTGCAGAAGTTCGATCTTACCGCGTTCGAGTCCAAATTCAAGATGGAAGTCGCGGGAAATCTACGCGCCGCTTCCAAAAACGAAGAGGGAGTTTTCGGAAATCTGATTCCCGATCTGAAAGGAAGCATCGTTTTAAAATCCGAAAAGATCGCGTATCTCTTTAAAGGAATCAGTTTCGAAGGTTTGTTTGCGATTCAGTTTCGTCTGAAGAATTCCATCGCCAACGGAAGTCTTCTTTCCAAAAACTCCAACTTCGGTTATGCGAACGCGTTTTGTCCCGGAGAGGAATGTAAACTCTATCAGATCGAAGGTCTGAACGCGGAGTTTCCGTTCGTTCACGACCTTTCCTTGAAGACTACGCAGAATCTCATCGAAGGGAACAAGGAAAAGTTCATCAAAACCTACGGGAGAATTCCGGTTCCGAATCTCACGATCAAACAGATCGTCGGCACGCATCCTTCGATCAGCGGAATTCCGTTCGACTACGTGAAACCGAAAAACGGCCAACCCGGTTTATCCGCGCGCATAGACTACTCGGAGAACTTTCTTAAATTAGAATATTTGAAAGTGTTTACCCTCGACGGTTTGGTGAACGGAAAGGATATTCTCGTAAACGTGGGGGAAGGAAAACCCGAAAAGATGGAGTTCAGCGCGGTCGTTCAGATCAAGGACATCGATCTCAAACAGCTTCTTCCTCCGAAAAGCAGATCCAAGATCGACGATGGTAAGATCAAGGCAGACCTCAACGTTTCAGGGAGAAATCTCGCGGACCCGATTCCGAACATCAATCTGTTTTTCAGCGTCTTTCAAATCGGTCAGGACTTCGCGAAAAGCGCGGTGAACATCTTCACTCCTTCGAATATCTTCACGGATTTTATTTACAACAGCTACGCCGTGGATAAGATCGAGGTCGAATTGTCGAAAGGACTCGTCTACGCAGTCATTCAGTTTAAACGTTCCATTTTAAATACGATCATCAATTTGGAAAACAGTCAGATATCCCAGCAGAGAATGCCTCTTGCGAACTTTCTCAAAAGAGCGAGATCCGAAATCGATACGTATCAGTAAGGAGACCAGGATGAAGCCCTCGATTCTCAATCAAAAAATTCTAATATTCTTATCCTTTGTTTTTGCAGCCTTTTTTTCGGGCTGTATCATCAAATCGCCGTTGATCACCTTTACACAGACGCAGACTTCTTCCGAAAAACAGATGATCGGAGAGGATCGGATTCTGGAAAAGGACGGATGGCTCATCTCTTCAATCAAAACCTCTTCGGCCGGTTCCGAAATTTGGAAAAAGGATTTTTCAGGGGACAACTACGCGGGAGGCGATAAGAATATTCTAATGTCCTTAAGGGCTCTCGCGTATCTCGCGCCCGAAATCAAAACTTGGAAAGAAGAGGGATTTTTAGCGGAGGGTTTGGACGGTAAGCTGAGAATCAATCCGGCTTCTTCCGAAGCGGGAATCAAGAACGAACTTTCCAAGAAGGATGTGAAGTCCAGAATCGATTCTCTGATCGCGCTTACAAACGATCACAGAAGCAAGGTAGTCTCTTCTCGTGCAGGCGGGGAACAGAAAGGCGCCGTGGCGTCCAAAGAAAGCGCGGAACATCTCAAAACACATCTCGAACAAACCTGGTATCGCCTTGTGGAAACGGGAGAATTCTACGAAAAGACTCCCGGTAAATGGGTGCGGAAGGAATAGTTCCCATGCGATTTACTCTTTCGTTTTTCTGCAGTTTTATATTTCTCTATCAATGTTCGATCTTTCGCGCTTCCGCCAAGATCAAACCCTTGGAGTTCAATTATTCCTCCATCGCCGTAAACTACTTCACGCCCGAAAACGAAAAGCCCTTTCCCCTTACGGTGCAAAGAGGTAATAACTTATACAACTCGACGACCGCCGACGGAAGATATTTGTTTTATACGACCGGACAAAAAGGAAACTACGACATTTGGTTTCGGGACTTAAAGAGTTCGATCACGGTTCCGATCACCGAACACCCGGCGCCCGAATTTAAACCGGCGATCAGCCCGGACGGAAAGAAACTGGTCTTCGTTTCGGAACAATACGATTCGTCCGGGGATTTGGTTTTGCTCGAAATGGATCCGAATCTTTGGGCCGAAAAGATTCTCCAGGGGAAACGATTTTTAAATTCGGATTTTATAATATTAACGAATCCTGATTTTGAAGAACCGGGTAAAAAGGATTCTTATACGGATACGAATCCGAGTTTTTCTCCGGACAATCGGCACGTAGTCTTCTCCTCCGATCGTCTGACTCCGGGAGTTCAGAATCTCGTCGTTCTCGACACGGAAGGCGAAAAACCGATGAAACTTCTCACGCAGGAAGGTGGGGATTCTCCTCAGTGGTCCGCGGACGGAAAGTCGATCGTATATCTTTCGTATCACGAAAGTCCCACGGGGGACGTGTATCTTTTGGATCTCGTTTCCGGAGCAAAGACGCGTTTGACCAAGGACGGATATCTGAATTTTTCTCCTTCTCTTTCCTCGGATAAACGGTATTTATACTATACTTCGATCCGAGAGGATTCGAACGGAAACGGACGATTAGACGAACGCGACAACAGTCTGATCGTCCGTAAGGATTTGCAAACGGGCTCGGTGCGTCAGTTGACATCGGGAAACGATTCTTTGTTCGATTCGAAGTTTTCTTCGTTTAACGGAGGTTCCATCCTATTTACCGCCGCATATTATAATACTCTTAATATCTATTTTATTCCCGCTTCGGGTTCCGTTTCCAAGGAGAAGGACATCATTTCCCAATATGAACTCGCTTTGAAATACAGGGATAAGCAGAGTTTCGAGGATTTTCTTTTGGCGATCGACGCGATCGAATTCTATTTTTCCGAAGATCCAATTTATCCTTTGATCCGCGCCAAAGCGCTCTTGCTGAAATACGAAGAAGCGAAGGAAACAAGACATACCAACGTCGCCGATTCCGTCAGAAAAGAAATCTTCTCTTCCCGTTTGAATCCGGTGTCGGGTCTCGGATACGGTTTGTTTCTTGCGGGAGAACGGAAGTCGTCCCCTTCGCTTGCGATTCAGGAGCTGAGAAAATACTACGATCAGATGCGGACCGTTTCCTCCGCAGGAAAGGATCTGTTTGCTTCTCTCTTGGAGGAAGAGGCGGATTTTGCGAGAAAAGCGGGGGACGTGAATCATTCGCTCAAAGTATATGATGAAATTCTAAATCACTATCCTTCGTATTATCGAATTCGGGACATCTATCGAAAATCGGGGGATCTTCAATACAAGGACGCTTCCTTGCGCGGCTACAAAATCCCCGAAACTTTTTTTCGGGTGGCCAACGATCCGCAGGCGGGAAAAGAGGATCTTCGGCTTTTGTACGAACAGATCGATCGGGAAGTCATTCAAGGAAAGAATTTCGCGGAGCGCACGAACGCCGCCGAAACCTCGATCGCGTCCAATTCTCTGGAAAAGAAGTCTCAGAGGTTGTTTCAATATTTCTTATACGTTAAATCTCTGGGATTAAACGGAAAAGGTTCGTTCGAAGAAAGCAATTCTTTGTTGAATACGTTTTTGAGCGGCGTTCCCGAAACCGATCCGCTTTTTTTAAAAGGACATCTTTTAAAATCGAACAACTTCAAAGGGCTCGGAGAAGTTCAGAAATCGTTCGACGAACTCCGCATCTATTTGGAAAAATACGATCCTCTTCTCGGAGTCGATTTGGACGAAAAGGAAATCGAACGTTCCTTTATCTACTTTGAAAACAAGGCGAGGGATCATGATCGTCGCGGAAATCTGCAGGACGCCGCCTTCCATTATTTCTACAACACCGAGAACATGTTTCTCGTCAAAAGCAGGAACCTGTTTCTCGAAACCTTATACAAGGAATACGCGGTATATTATCAAAGGATGATGGTCGATTCCGTATTCAAACTCTCCGGATCGTTAAGCGAAGAAAAACAAAAAGCCCTTTTGAATCAACTCGACGTGATCGATATCCGCAGCGTGGACCCTCTTGCGGAAGAGGGGCTTGCCTACATCAATCAGTACTATAAGATCGCCGTTCCGCGTGCGAGGCCGGTTTTGGATCTGGCTACGTTGTACGGTTATTCGTATTATCTCGTAAACCGAAGCGTGATCCGCGAAACGTATTACAATACCGCCAACTCGATGACGGCCGCGAGAAAAGAAGAGATCCTCCGGGACTTCAAACAAGCGGAATACGAACTTCGTTGGATCATCTTCGCCGATCCTCGATATTACGAGGCATATCAGCTTTTGGGATGGATGTATCAATACGTCGACATTCTTAAAAACAGAAAATCGGGAGAGGATCAGCCGAGCGACGAAGAGAAGTATGCGGGCGTTTATAAAAAATATTTTCCGGAAAAAAATTTCGAAGAGAACATCGAACTTTACAGTCAGGTTCTCGAACTCTTAGGGGAGAATTTCGAAAACAAAAAAGCTCTTTCCGATCTAAGATTGAACCTCGGAAACAACTACTTTCTTTTGAAGAATTATCCGAGAGCGAACGAGCAGTATTCCAAGGTCGATTCCCTTTCCGATTTCATCATCTCCAAAACGCAGTTCGAGAATTACCGTCAAAAGGCGATGTTCCTTTTCAACTCCGCGCGGTCTTCGATTTACGTGGCCGACTACAAGTCCGCTGTCGCAAAACTCAAGGCGGCGTCCGCGTTGTATTTCGAAAACGAATCCAAAAAGACTCTCGTAGGAAAGGACAGCGCGGAAAAACTACAGCAATACAAACTCAAGCTGGCTCTTCTGTTCACGTTAACCGGTCTTTCGTATATGGAATCGGGAGAATTCTCTAATGCGGTTTTGTATTACAAGGACGCTTTGTCCTTAAACGGGGACGACGGATGGATCGATCCGGTCAATCTTCACAACGGTCTCGCGCTTTGTTATCAAAAATTAGGAAAATATAAAGTATCGTTTTCTCATCTGGAAGAAGCGGACCGCATCGTATCGAAACGAGGCGGAACCGATTGGATTCCGAAAGGAGTCAAGCTCACGTTCTGGGATTATTTTTGGGACGTGATTTGGGAGGTCGCGCTTCCCGACGGAGTGCGTATCTCGGGCGAGGGAAGATTTCCCGAAGCGATTTCTCCTAAGTTTCAACCCTTGATGACGAGCGGGATTCGAGTGAATAACCTGATTCAATCGATGGAAGCGGAACGTGCGATCGAAGAAATCAACAAGAGAATGGCGTATATCAAATCGAAAGGTCTGGGTTCGACTCTTGCGGGTTCCTTGATTCGATCGAATTCTCTGAACGATTTGGGTTATCTTCATTTTAAACGGGAAGAATTTAAGACGGCGATCGAAACATACTCGGACGCGGAAACGTTCGAAACCGAAAACGGTTTTGCGGGAAAGGCGAGAACCTCCTTTAAAAGAGGACTCTATTCGTACTTCGCACATTTGGAAAACGCGAAAGAGGATCCGAAGTTAGAAAGAGAAACTCTCCGACTGGCGGCGGAACGTCTTCTTTCCTCTAAAGGAAAATTCATACGGGATTGTCGGGGCGACTCAAAGAACCGGGAAGACGAGATTCATTCCGAAACCAAAAAATGTATATTCCGATTTTATAATGCGTTTCCGGATCACGATCCCATGTTGGCATTGGTTTACTACTATCAAGGCGAACAGGCGTTTCGAATGGGCGACGTTATCACGGGTTTCGAATTGTTCGGTCTCGCAGCGGGCCTCCTGGAAAACCCTTCGATGGTTCCGAAGGAAGTCGTGGGTCTGGCCGGAGATCCGTATTCCAGAAAGGAACGGCTTTTGTATTCGATCAGCCGTTCTTCTTTGTATGTTCGATTGGGAGATACCGAAAAGGCGATTTCCACTTTGGATCTCGCAGCCGAGTCCGCGAACGAATTCTATTACGTTCAGGAATGGATCGAGACTCTTGTAACCCAGGCGGAGATTCATAAAAAGGAAAAGAATTTCTCCAAAGCGAGGGAGAAGATCGAACGGGCCGCCGGGCTTTTGATGTCGAATCCGCATTTGATAAGCGAACTTAAGTATTTCGTAATACACAAACTATTTAAAATACAATCCGAAATCAGCTTCGAGTCTGGAAGGATGGCGGACGGATTTAAGAATTTGGACCGTCTGCACAAGTTGAATCTATATCGTCAGTTCGTAAAAATTCCGCACGAGTCGGATGATCCGGCGTTTACGGCAGAAGTCGCGAAGCTGCAGAATCTTCTTAAAAAGCAAAAAACGGTTTATGCCGCGATTCAAAGCGCATTGGAAAAACGCGAACGTTCGGAAGCGTTGTTGAAAGAATATCAAACGTCGACTCGGGATTTGGAAGCGGAACTCGCCGCGATGCTTCGGAAAAATCCGAATCTGGACGGATATCTCGGAATTTTTTCCGAAGAACCGTCCGTATCCGGTTTACTGGAAAACGGAGAGGGATATTTACGAATCGAAACCGGAAAGGATAAGATACGAATTCACCGAGCCTCTACGACTCAGGAAGAATGGATCGAATCGAAGGGCGAAGTAGCGGAAGTTCTAAAACAAATTGCGGCCTCGGGAAAAATTCCTTTTTCCGCACAAAAGATTTGGTTCGTTCAACTCGGGGATTCGATCGATTTGGAAACCGTTCAAGATCTTCTTCCGAAACGATCCTCTTTGATTTTTCGACCTTCTCATCTAAAACCGTTGCAGGAAAAGGACAGAAGAGTCCTTCGCAGCGCCGCGATCGCTGACGGATCGCCTAACACGGATTCGTCGCTCAAGATTCTCAAACTTTCCTCGAACTCCGTTCTTCCGAGACTTTTAGATACGGACTTGCTTGTAGGCCCGTTCCCGAACGTTCCCGGAGACAATTCCTTCGGAGAAAGCAATTCTTCCGTTCATCTTTCGATCCGAGATTTGTTTCACAATCGAAACGAGGTTTCCTCGGCATTGTTTTACGAAACTAAAAAGCCCGATCTCGGGAAAATATCCGAGGTCTACGAGGTGCTAAACGCATCGGGGATTCGGAACGTATCGATTTGTTTTATGGAAGCCGTTTGTAAAACCGTCGCACCGGAAAATATTTTAAGCGGAGAAGTAACCGGAAGCATTCACTTGGGATCGACCGTTCTGCGCAAAAAAGAATCTCCGAAACGGAGCGGAGTTTCCCAATCGACTGCGAGACAAAGCGAACGAAAGGAAAACGTTCGGGAAGCTTATACGCACGCTTACACGGTTCGATCCTTTCAAAACGGAGCCGATCCTGTTCTTTCCGGAGAACTGGATTTGCTTCGATTGAAATGGAAACTTTCTCCCGGAACAAAGTTGAAGGAAATTTACGGAGAACTTTTGAAAAACACGAAAGAAACTTCGGTCAAGGATTCCGTTTTGTTCTCCGCGCTCCTTACGTGTTATTTGGATCAAACCCTTTCCGATTGCGATTCTTACAATCCCGATGACGTGACCGACGCGGCAAAAAAGAATCTGCTCCAATCCCTGTTCTCGTTTCGAAACGGAATTCCGGTTTCTCCCGCAACCTTGAAAATTGCGGAGAATTTGATATCCCCGTTTTACGATCCTTATTTATATTATAAGAATATTCTAAAATTTACAAGAACCCAATACGAACCGGAAGTCGGGGAGTTTGCCGGGAAACTCGCTCTCGAAAATGCGAACGACGCGGAAGAAACCAAAAACGTGGAGGAAATTCTCCAGGGTTTATACGCGCAGAAATACTTTCTGCAAGGTGCGGCTTTTTCCAAAAATCAAATCTACCGCAAGGAAGAATTGTATCTGATTCTTTCCGGAAATTGGAAAGAGGCTCTCGAAGTTATAAAGAAAAAAGAGGACGAGGAAGATACGGGAAGATTTCGGGAACGATTGTTCCGCAATTGGAAAAGCGAAATCACGGGGGCTTGGTTTTCTCCGTATTCTTTGTATTCCGAAGTTCACGGAAATTCTCCGAAGTTGTTCGAATCTTTGGATCCGGAAGAAAGAAGCCTTTTGTATCACTTGATCTTATACAGCGTTCCGTTTCAGGAAAACGAGGAAACCGATCTTCTCGCCGAATCCCTCGTCGATTACGAATGGAACTCCGGCGGAAAATCCCGCGCGCTGCGGATGGTTTTAGGTTACGCACAGGCGCTGCTTTCCAGAGGAGAATTATCCAAGTCGAAGGATTGGGCGGATCGGATCGGTTCCAAATTCAAAACGGGGAACGATTACAAAATCATATTCAAAGATAAGAATATTCTTCTGAATAAGCTCGCCTTTCTTCAGGGAAAAAATCCCGCACTCTCCGAAGGAGATGAAAAAACGGAATGGCTGGTTCTCTATGAAAAAGCCGCCTCTAAATCTCCAAGCGAGTTTATCGAATTCTTAAATTCTACGATCCGCGCCAAACGCGGAAAAAATTTCAGCGCCAAAGAACGAACCGAACTTTTAGATTGGATTACTTATCTTCAGAAGCTTTGTTTTAAAAAGAACAACTCGGAAGTATTCTTCGATCTTGCGGTCGCAAAGGATTTTATCTCCTTGGCAAGGCCTTTGATCTTGAACGCAAATCCGGATTATAAGGACATCGGCGTTTTTTCCTCCGTCGCCGAACGACTCAAAGAAAAACTTCCGGCTGATCAGGAATTTCTCGCTGTAATGGATTTGGGTCTTGAATCCTTTTATATCCGTTTTTTAAAGGGCAAGTCCAAAGGAGATCTCGCGTTTAAGGACAATCGCAAACTCAGAGCGTCTTTGTTCCGTTATTTGGAAGAGGCAGGACGCGGAGGTTATGAAGTTCTTCTTAGAGAAGAACTGGAAAACGAATACAGAAGAAATATAAAACTTACCAAGAACAAACTGACCTATTTGTATTTGAGTTCGTATCATTTTAGAATTCCTTTGGTGCCGAGAACCGAAGATAAATACTTTCTTGTAAACGATCCTGAATCTCTTCTTGCAAATCCCGTGTTTTCCACCAAAGAAGAATTCGTTCCCGAGTATCAGATTCAGTTTTTAGCGGGAGCGAAGTCGCATGAGGGTTGGAAAAAATCCCTCAAGGATTTGGAGGCGTTCGAAGTCGGTTCGGGCAGACTCGGTTCCGATCCGAAAAGCCGTCTTTATATTCTTCAGGAACCGCTCGAGATCGTCAACCAGGTCAGCCTGAGTTTCGGAGGACGTTCCCTTCCGGAATCGTACGGAACGTTGAGAAAAGGGAATTGGATTTATACGTCTTCGTATCTCGACGAGGAACGATACGATATTCAGAATTATAGGGATTCTTTTTATTGGATCGCTCAGAATTTCTTGAGCCCCGGAGTGATCTTTATCGGAGATCAGACGGACACCGCTCACGTGGATTTTTTAAAACGATTTACGAAACGAAGCGGAACGAGAATCCCTCTTTACATCCGCTTTCAGGAGACGTTAGACGCCATCAAAGAGGCGCATCCGTTGGATCGGGTTTGGAACGGATATCGTCTGTATACGAACAGTTTTATTTTGGAAGAGTAGAACTTGGTCGGATCATCGGGATCGCCGTAGGTCCTACAGAATTCACCGTAAAATAGATGCGGCCCCCACCCTAATCGGGCGGTGGAGGCGGGCTTTGTGGGAGAACTCGGGGGATTTTCCTATATCAGAAAATTCTATCCTTTTCAATCCAATAATCTATTGTCATTTGTGGGAACTCCTACGGTTTTTCCGTTAAAATTCGAGCGCCGCTGAATCGCGCGCTACTTTGTCTGAAGTAAGTTCTTGCGTTCTTCGCCGGAGAGATTTACGAGCGCTCTCATTCTTTCGTGAAACTTGGCGAAGTCGCCGCCGGCCTTTACGAATTCGTTTTTAAAAAAATCCGTGCCGGAATGATAACGAAGATAACCCACGAAGTCTTCGTTGTTCCAGTTTTTTGCGGCGAGCTTTTCTACATCAATCGTTTTGAATTCTCCCTTTAAAGATAAGAGCGTATTCTTAAATTCCTGAAAGATTTTTTGTTTTCCTTCGAGTTTTGCGGAATCGGCTGCGCCCGTGGCGTATAACGTTTTGAGTTTGCCTGCGGTTTCCACGAGAAGCTTTTTGAGCTTCTTGGATTCTTCCTTGTGCAGTAGAATTTCCTTTTTGATCGCACTTTCTTTTCCTTCGATCGATTCCAAATAGCGGAATGCGCCTTCTTCTTCTACGAAACTCGCATAACTCTCGTTAAATAAGGAATCGCCCGGAAAATACACGGTCGCGTGCGCCATTTCGTGAAACACGAGTGAGGCGATCTCGTGCGGCTTCCCGTCGAGCTGAGAGGAAAAGACCGGATCTTCGAACCAGCCGAGCGTGGAATATCCGGCGGTAATTCGGATTCTCGTATCGAATCCTTTTTCTTTGAGTTCTTTTTCCTCTTCCTTTGCTTTTGCTAAATCGAAGTATCCTTTGTAAGGAACCGTGCCCGCGATCGGAAACCACCAGGTATACGATTCCAATTTTAAAGGATAACAGGCGGCTACGTGCCAACCCAATTCTTCCCGATCGAGTTGCACATACGACTTAAATCCGGCCGAAGGATCGAGAGCCAATTCTTTGATTCCGTATTCGCGGAAGCTTTCGACTTCTTTCAGTTTGTCTTTGACGTCCGGTTGCGTGTTCGGGTCCTGTAATACGGATTCGATCGACTTTCGCTTGAGTAGAATGTCGAGCTGCCCCGTTCCCAAATGCCAGAGATAACCCACACAACCTTGCAGAGTGAAACAAAGAACGACTAAGAATCCGATTCTTCCTATTTTCACAGCGCTTTTGAATTTACGGTTGTTCTTCGTATCGAGAGAATTGAAGTTAGGTTCTGACATGGAATTTTTACGCTCGCTCCCGAAGGTAGTCGTAATCAACGGAATACTTTTCACCGTTCTGATTGTGGTTCTGATTTTTCCCAAGGATTGTTCGTTGTCTTCTCTTTTCTCCGGCAAACGTCCGATCAGCCCCGGCGAACAAAAGTCGGCGATCGAAATTCAGAATTCTTTTCGCAACGTATATCATCTTGTGAAGGATTCCGTCGTTTCGATCCGCACGAAAAAAAGCGAATCGATTTCCAGTCCGTATCACTACTTCGATTTTAGAAACGAGAGATTGGCTTCTTTCGGAAGCGGATTCTTCGTGCATGAAAAAGGTTATATCGTCACGAACTATCACGTGATCGAAGGCGCGGAAAGCATAGAAGTCATCACTTCGAACGGAAGCGTTCATTCCGCGAAATACGTGGGAAGTCACGAACGAGCGGACATCGCACTTTTAAAAATCAGGGAAGGTTCCGGTCTAAAGCCGATCGTCTTCGGAGATTCGGATCAAATCGAAGTCGGGGACTGGGCGATCGCGATCGGTTCTCCCTTCGGTTTGGAACGTTCCTTCAGCGTCGGAGTCGTTTCCGCAAAATATAGGGAAGATTTGGACGAAACCGGTCAGACCCATATCCAAACCGACAGCATGATCAACCCGGGCAGCAGCGGCGGCCCGCTTTTGAACATCTATGGAGAAGTCATCGGAATCAACCGTTTGATCCGAAGCGAGACTGGACGGAACTCCGGCATCGGTTTTGCGATTCCAAGCAACTATGCGCTGAAGATCATTCGTATGATCGAGTCTAATCAAGGCAGACATATTCGACCTGCGATTCTCGGAGTGATGGCTACCGTCCCGCTTCCGGATCACAGGATCGCATTGGGGATTCCGGAATCTTGGACGGGAGTTCTTGTCTACGACATGGACCCGCAATCTTCGGCGGAACTCGGCGGAATCAAACGTTACGATTTTATTCTCGAGGCGAACGGAACTCCGATCAAAAATATTAATGATCTGCGCGAACAGGTTGGAATAGTGGGATTGGGGGGCAAGATCAAGCTCCGCATCTACCGGGAGAAGGCGATGCTCGAACTTCCGGTTAAGCTGATTCAGAAATAAGTAGAGTAGAATTTTTTAGAGGAAAAAGAAAGACGGGATGAGAAGAAACATCGTTCACAGCGGAGCGGACGCTCTGATCTATGAAATCAGACAGATCGTAGCCGTCGCAAAAAAACTGGAGGCTCTCGGTCTTCAGATCACGTATGAAAACATCGGAGATCCGATTCAAAAGGGAGAAACGATTCCCGATTGGATGAAAGAAATCGTTTCCAACCTCGTGTTGAAAGACAAATCTTGGGCCTATACGGCCACGCAAGGTTACGAACCGACCCGTAAATTTCTCGCCGAAAAAGTGAACGAAAGAGGCGGAGCGCAGATCACCGCGGACGATCTTTTATTCTTCAACGGACTCGGAGACGCAGTCGCGAAAATTTTCGGTTTTATGAGAAGAGAGGCCCGCGTTCTCGGACCGAGCCCCGCGTATTCCACGATTTCCTCCGCGGAAGCCGCGCACAGCGGATACGAACACCTAACGTATAACCTTCTCCCCGAACACAATTGGATGCCCGATCTCGAGGACATCGAGAACAAGGTGCGTTACAACGATTCCATCGCGGGAATTCTTTTGATCAATCCGGACAATCCGACCGGCGCAGTATATGATAAAACCTTAATGAAGAAGATCGTAGCCATCTGCGAGAAATACGATCTCATGCTGATCTGCGACGAAACCTACGCGCACGTGAATTATTCCGATCACGGACCTCTTCATCTTTCGGAAGTCATCGGGGACAAGGTTCCCGGAATGGCGCTTCGATCCATATCCAAGGAATTTCCTTGGCCGGGCGGACGCTGCGGATGGCTCGAAATTTTCAACAAGGACAAGGACCCGGTTTTCAGTCGTTACGTAAAATCGCTGTTAGACGCCAAGATGCTCGAGGTTTGTTCCACCACTTTGCCGCAAATGGCGATTCCGGAAGTGTATTCGCATCCGGATTTTATTCCTCATTTAAAGCGAAGAAACGAGAAGTTCAAAAAACGCGCTCAAGCAGCGACCGAATACTTTGCGGGAATGAAAGGTGTAAAGGTCGTCGAGCCCAAAGGCGCGTTTTATCTGACCGTGGCGTTCGACGACGGAGTTCTGAATTCCAAGATGAAGTTGAAGGTGGAGAATCAAAAGGCGGACGAGTTCATTCAGCCGCTTCTCGGCTCCGCCGCAAACGATCGAAGATTCGTGTATTATCTGCTTGCCTCCACGGGAATCTGCGTGGTTCCTTTGTCCGCCTTCTGCACGTTAAAGGACGGATTTAGAGTGACCCTTCTCGAGGAGAACGAGGAAAAGTTCGACTGGATCTACAAAACTCTTCGCGACAAGATCGCGGAGTACATCGCTTCCGCCTAACATCGGTTGGAAGGGGAGAATGGGGACTCGAGTTTGAAGGAGCCGCTTCGCATCGGACTGATGGATTCCGGTATGGGCGGCTTGTCCGTTCTTAAGGAAATTCTAAAATACGAAATTCCGATTGAAATCGTATATTACGGAGATTTAAAGAACAGTCCTTACGGGGAAAAGGATGCCTCGACGATTCTCGAAATCGTACGAAACGTTTGTATTCGATTGCAAGAGGAGAACGTGGCGGCGATTCTGCTTGCGTGTAATACCGCGACTTCCGCTGCGGCGGAAACGCTTCGGAAAGAATTTACGATTCCGATCTTCGGAATGGAACCCGCCATCAAACCCGCGATTCAACAAAACCCCGGAAAAAAAATCGCTCTTCTCGCGACTCCCGTTACACAAAGAGAAGAAAAACTGCAGAAGCTCAAAAAGGAATTACGAGCGGAAGAATTGATTCTACCGGTTTCTTGCCCCGGATTGGCCGGTCTCGTGGATCAGGGAAAATTCGAAGAGGCGGAAAAGTATCTCGAACCGATTTTGAAGGAATTGAAAGAGAAGAATGTAGACAATCTCGTGTTGGGCTGCACGCATTACGTTTTTCTAAAGCGAATCATCGAAACGAATTTTCCGGGAGTGAAACTCTACGATGGAAACGAGGGAACGGTTCGGCATCTTTTGAATTCTCTGCAAGGAAACGGAACGATCGATAAGATCGTCTTTCGTTCTTTACAATCGGATGCAGCCGCACAGAATTCGAATCTCGACGGTCTGCAATCCGCTTCTCTCACATACAAACTCATCCTAAACAGCGACGATCCGTTCCATTCTACGCTTGCGTCCGATCTTTTGGGATCGCGAACCAGAGCGTAACGTGTCCGCATCCTCTTTTTTCGGGAAGAATTCTTCCGAGGCGCAGTCTCTCCTCGAAGGAATCGTCCGAAAAGATCCCAAGTCGATCGAAAAATTCTACGATCTCTACGGTTCGATGCTCTATTCCGTAATTTATAAAATTCTAATGAATCGGGAAGAAGCGGAGGAAATTCTCCAGGAAGTATTCACGATTTTGTGGAACAAGGCGGATCAATTCAATCCCGAACGGTCTTCTCCCTTGACTTGGATGACTACGATTGCGCGTAACGCGGCGGTTTCCAAGTTGCGTTCTTCCGATTATAAGAATCGAAAACAAAGCGCCGAGTTTCAGGAAATCTTTACGGAGAAACCGGGAGTTGCCCGGGATTCCGTGTTTCAAGCGGCAATGGATTCTTCGTTGCGGGCGCGGGTTCGCGAGGCGATTGCTTCTTTAGCTCCGGAAATTTCGATTTTGTTGCAGGAAGCGTATTGGAGCGGGCTCAGTCAGAGCGAAATCGCGGAAAAATACGAACTTCCTTTAGGAACGGTGAAGTCGCGGATTCGAACTGGACTTTTGGAATTGCGCGACAAACTCAAGGATTGGTCGTGATGGATTTTGTTGTAGTTCCTACGATCTTCCGTGATCAAAGGCGGCCCCGCCCGGATTGGGTGGAGGAGGAGAGGAGGCGGGAAATCCTCGGCAATTTTTCCTCTATCAGAAAGACCTCTTCTCATCCAGCGAAATTCACATTTCTTGTCGGAACTCCGCAATTTTTCGAAAAAAAGAATCCGAATTCTTCCGTGCGGCGTATAAAAAGTAGGGCGATAGAAATATGACTTCGAACTCCAATCCGGAACCGAGAGAAAGCTGGGAAGATTTCGTTTTTCCGAACGAGGTCTTTGATCCTTCTCGCGCGGACGCGGAACTCGAAGAAATCTTTCATTTACAAGCGCTTTCTTCTTTAAACGAAATCCGACCCGAATCTTCCGTAAGAGATACGATTTTATCCTCCCTTCTTGTGGACGGAACTCCGGCCGAAGAATTTCTCTTTGTCCGAAGCGGCGAAACCTCTCTCTGGAAAAAGAGTCCGTTCGACGGAGTGGAATACAAAATTCTCAACCACGATACAAAACGACAAACCGTAACGTTGATGATACGCATGGAACCGAACGCGGTTTTTCCGGCGCACGCTCATAGTTGCGCGGAGGATTGTCTTTTGATAAAAGGCGACTTAAGCATCGCAGGAGCTACGATGCAGGCGGGAGATTTTCACCGTGCAAACGCAGGATCCAAACACAAAAAATTCACCACCGCATCGGGCGCGGAATTCCTCATCGTAACGGGAGAATCCGACTTCTCCGCTTCCGGGAAATTTTTTTCCTAATTTTGGAAAGCCCCTTCTTTGGAAATAAATTTCCAAAAACCGTTTTTCTTTTTTTGAAATAAATTTCCTAACTTTCTTCTAAAAATTCGATCCGTTTTTTTCGAACTAGAGTATAATACGAAAACTCCTCCATAGAGGATTCAACTCGGAGTAACTATGATCCGTTTACTAACAGCGATCGCTGTTCTTTCTCTTTGCACAGTCTGTAAACCGAAAGAAGCCGAAAGTTCCGACGCAGTCGTCACCTTTCTCAAAGGAAAGGCTTCCGTCGTCGAAACGGGAAAGGAACTTTCTCCCCTCGCAAACGTGACCGAAAAACAATCCGTGAAAACCGATGCCGATGCGGTTTTAGATCTTACTTCCAAACTCGGAAGTTTCCGTCTTTTGGGCGGAAGTACGGCGACCTTGTCTGCTCTCAACGCGGACAGCGCTTCCTTTCAAGTGAGCGAAGGAAACGTTTTGATTAAGGCCGCCAAACTCGCCAAAGGTCAGAGCCTTCTCGTCGATACTCCTACCGTTGTGGCCGCAGTTCGCGGAACTCAATTTTGGGGAAGAGTGAACGGGAAAGACGAATCCGGAACCTTTGCGGTTCGAGAAGGAGCCGTCGAGATCACCCGTAAATCCGACAACGCAAAAGTTCTGATCGAAGCCGGACAAGCCGTGGATTTAAAACCGGGCGATAAGGATCTGAAAGCAAGAACGGCCGCAAAAGAAGAATTAGCCGCAATGGAGCAGATCGATCAAATGAAATGATTTCCTGAATTCCCGAATCTTCGTCCTTAAGTGCCGGATTTCCCTTAAGAGTCCGGTTTTTTTTTGTGTGCAGGGATCTCCTATTTCTCAAGCTATTCCTAAAAAAGAGTCGGGACTTTGGGAATGGAAGAAAAGATCACATACAAAAGCGCGGGTGTGGACACCGAAAAAGGACAAGAGTTCGTCCGAAAGATCAAACAAAACGTGGAATCCACACACGGCCCGAGAGTTCTCGGAGGTCTCGGCGGTTTTGCCGGAGCTTACGACGTCAGCGTTCTTAAAAAATACAATCAACCCATTCTGCTTTCCGGAACCGACGGCGTCGGAACCAAAATCGAAATCGCCCGACTTCTAAATACCTTCGACACGGTGGGAATCGATCTCGTCGCGATGTGCGTAAACGACATTCTCGTCTGCGGAGGAGAACCTCTTTTCTTTTTGGATTATATCGCCTGCGGAAAACTCGATCCCGAAAAAATGGAAAAGATCGTCGCGGGTATCGTTCACGGATGTAAGTTGTCCAACGCCGCATTGCTCGGAGGAGAAACCGCGGAACATCCCGGCACGATGAAAGAGGACGAATTCGATCTCGCCGGTTTTGTGGTCGGCGCGGTGGAAAAGGATCAAATGATCGACGGTTCTACGATTCGTCCCGGGGACAAAATCTTGGGACTCGAATCCAGCGGTCCTCACAGCAACGGATTTTCACTCATTCGCAAACTTCTCCTAAAGGACGGAAAACATCTTCCTTCCGATCCGGAACAAGTCAAGTTTCTCAAAGAATACGCTCTCAAACCGACGCGCATCTACGTTTCCAGTATATTAAAACTTCTGCAAAAAGGTCCCGTCAAAGGAATGGTTCACATCACGGGCGGAGGTTATCAGGAGAATGTTCCGAGAGTTCTTCCGGCCGGATCACAGGCGAAGTTTTTCAAGGACAAGATTCCTTCCGGATATTTTTTCGAAAAAATCAAAAAGGACCACAAACTCGACGAACTCGAATTATTCGCGACGTTCAATATGGGAATCGGTTATATGCTCGTCGTTTCCGACGAAAACGTAAACTCCGCCAGGGAATTTTTGGAATCCACGGGAGAATCGGTTCATCTGATCGGCGAGATCGTTTCCGGTAAGAAAGAAGAAGTAATCTTCGTCTAACAGCGCATCTATGATCACGATCGCGGAACTTCTTCGATCCAGGGTTTTGGTTCTTTCCAAAAAGAATCCGTTCATGCTTTCGAGGCTCACGTTTTTTTACCTGATCCTCGGAGTCGCGGGAGGACTTTTTTCCGCCGCGTTTTGGATGCTCTTGGAATATCTCATCCGTTTCGCATCCGCGGTTTCCGGCGTTTATACGATTCCGTTTATGGCAGGTTCCGGTTTATTGATCGGGCTCATCATCCATTTCTTGGGAGAACCCGGAGAAATCTCATTAGTAATCGATAATATACGGTTTCGAGGCGGAAAACTCGACGCGAGTCAAAACCCTTCCATGGCTCTTTCTTCGTTGCTGAGCATTTCGGCGGGGGGAAGCGCGGGACCGGAAGCGCCTCTTGTACAAATCACCGGTTCCTTCGGAAACTGGTTCGCGGAAAAACTCGGACTTACGGGAGAAGAATACAGATCCATGACGATCGCCGGAATGGCCGCGGGTTTTACCTCTCTTTTCGGTTCCCCTCTCGGAGGCGCGTTATTCGCTCTTGAGATCCTTCAGCACAGACACGTAGTCGAATACTATAAGGCTCTTCTGCCTGCGTTCTTATCCAGCACGTCCGCATTCTTCGTATTTCTTTGGATGACGCACGCCGGTTTGCAGCCTACTTGGCAGTTTCCGCAATACGTTCCCGGAGACATTCAGGATTTCTTATATGCTCTTTTGTTGGGGGGGATCGGCGCGTCCTTGGGCTGGTTGTTTCACGGGTTGTTCATCGCAAACCGCTGGGCGTATTCCAAAATTCCCGGACCGATCTATTGGAAAACCTTATTGGGCGGTCTCGTATTGGGTTTTATCGCATGGCAGATTCCGTTGACCCGATTTTTCGGACACGATCAGCTCAATCAGATCGTGGAAGGAAAATTCACTCTCCTCTTTTTAGTCGCGTTGATTTTCTGGAAGACGTTCGCGATCACTACCACCGTTTCCACCGGTTGGAGAGGAGGAATCATCATTCCTCTGTTTTTTCTCGGAGCCTGCGCCGGAAAACTTTTGTTCGGAATTCTTCCCAGCGAAAACGAATCCTTTCTGATGATCTGTCTGATGGCTGCAGTGAACTCTTCCGTAACCAAAACTCCGATATCGACGACGATTTTGTTATCCGAATTGACCGGTCTTTACAGTTTTACTCCGGTTTTGATCGCTAGTCTGAGCGGATATTTTCTATCACCGAAAGAGCCGTTCATCAAAACGCAAGGGAAAGAAGGTTAGAATTTCGATCTCGTTTCAATTTTGAAATCGGATCATTCCAATTTTTGAATATTTTAAATTTAGAATGTTTTTGAACTGTGCGTGTGACAATTTCTTCCGTTTGCTTTGGAACGGTATAAGGCCTGATCGGCTTCCTCGATGATTGCGGAAGCGCAATCCGCGTAAGGGGATTGGTCCGCAGGTTTTCCGAAATCGAGGGTTGCGATTCCCGCGCTGATTGTAATCGGAGTGTTTTCCCAGAATTGTTTTCGAACCGTCGTCACCAATCGTTCCGCAACTTCGATCGCCTTCACTTCCGGCATATCGGGCAAGGCGATTACGAATTCTTCCCCGCCGAATCGGGCCAAAAGATCGCTTACGCGAAGCGTTTCGGTAAGAACACAAGCCAATCGAACGAGAACCCTGTCTCCGGCAGGATGACCGAAACGGTCGTTGTATTCTTTGAAATGATCGACGTCGATCATGATCAAAGAAAGAAATCCTTTCTTTTGCCGAGCTGTGTCGATTAAGAATTGTAATTCTTCGTTGAAGGTCCTTCTGTTTTTTAATTTCGTGAGCGGGTCGGTGGAAGCCTGTTCGAACAATCGATCGTTTGCGTTTTTCAGTTCGGCTGCGAGCTGGTTGAGCCTCCGATTCGATTCCACGATTTCGGTGATGTCTCTTCCGATCGCATAAATCAAACCGGCGGACCGATCCGGGAACGCGGTCCAGGAAAAATTCTTATAGTTACCATCGGAACAACGATAACGATTTTGAAACGAGAGAATGGGAATTCCTTGGTTGAGTTCCTCGATCACTTTGTAAGTCGGTTCCACGTCCTCCGGATGAATGTAAGAATAAGAATGGAATGCCAGCAATTCCTCGGTTGCCCAACCGAATGCTTTTTGAAAGGAAGGATTGATCTTGAAAATATATCCGTCGATTCTCGCGATACAAAGCATATCGAGAGAATAGTCGAAGAACTTTTCGATATCGTATTTGATTTCGTGATACATGACGTTATCTTTTTCTTTTCTCAAAGCGCAATTCGTTTAATGATCGGTATTTTATAGGCAGAAATAAGAATTTTAAAGTAAAAAAATAGAAGCGAGATTCATCAAAGAATAAAAATATATTCGATTTATAGAATATTATTTATAGGCCATTCGTTTTTATAAAAACGAATGGCTTTGTTCCGTCATTCTTATCGCTCTTGGGATGGAATTTTGATATGGAATGGTTCGGATGTTGATTTATTCTTCCGAACGGATGTGAGTGACTCGATTTCTTCCGTTTGCTTTTGAGACGTACAGAGCTCTGTCGGCTTTTTCTATAAGTTCTTTCGTGTCGAAAGCGTTGTTGATTTCGTTTAACATCGGACCGGTTGTAGAAGCTCCTATGCTGATCGTTACTTTTCTATTTTCCCAATTAAATTCTCGGACTGCGGACGTTAGTTTTTCCGCAATTTCGATCGCGAGGTCTTTCGACGTGTCCGGTAAAGCTACGATGAATTCTTCTCCCCCGTATCGGGCCACGGCCGCGTTTTTGGCAAGAGTTTCCGTTAGCAGCTTGGCAAGATTCACTAATATGGCGTCCACCGCGGGATGACCGAATTTGTCGTTGTACTCTTTGAAATGGTCCACGTCGATCATGAGTAACGAAAGTTGGCTTTTATGATTCACTGCGTAGTGCATCAGATATTGAAGCTCTTCCGTAAAGGCCCTTCTATTTTTCAGTTTTGTCAAAGGATCGGTCGTGGCTTGTTCGAACAGTCGGTCATTGGCTTCCTTGAGTTCGGATGCGAGTTGGCTGATTTTTTGATTCGACTCGATCGTTTCGGTAATATCCCTTCCGGTGATGTACACCAATCCCGCTTCTAGATCCGGATATCCCGTCCATGCGAAATGTTTATAACTCCCGTCTCTACAGCGAACCCGATTTTGAATGGAAGTTCTCGGAATGCCCCCGTCCAATTTTTCGAATTCTTTAATCGTATCCTGATCGTCCGGATGCAGCAGATGAAAAGGGTTATTTCCGAGAAGTTCCTTTTCGGTCCATCCCAAAATTCTATGGAACGAAGGATTCACCGAGATGACCGTTCCATCCAGTCTCTGGATCGAAAATAAATCCAGGGAATATTGATAGAATTTTTCGAGATTGTATTCCTTTTTATAACTCATACAAAACTTCCTCAAAGCGATTTTTCAAATTGTTAAGCGAAATCCCTTTGTGTTGAAACCGGTTCTTTCCGATTGAGAAAGACCTGTCTTTCGATTACAAGGATTGACTTTCGGAAACGATTCGAGAACTATGAGTCGCCCGATCTTTTCCGGTCACCTTAGAATGATACAAGGCCCGGTCGGCGGATTCTATCAGATTCATAAGATGAACGTTGTTTTCGATCTGGGATTTTTGATTTCCGGAGAGAGTGGAAACCCCGATGCTGATCGTTACCGATCTCCTTTTCCAGGGAAATTCACGAATGATTTGAAGTAGCCCTTCCGCGATTTGCATTGCGGTCGCTTCCGAAGTATTCGGCATGGCGACTATAAATTCTTCTCCGCCGTATCTTGCGATAACGTCGTGTTGGCGTAACGTCTGAGTCAAAAGCGAGGAAAGGTCGATCAAAACCTGATCTCCGGCCGGATGACCGAACTGATCGTTATAATCCTTAAAGTAATCCACGTCGATCATCAGCAGCGAGAGGGGATGTCCTTTGATAAGAGATTGATGAACGATGCAGTTCATGTTTTCGTTAAAGGCTCTTCTATTTTTAAGCCTTGTCAATGGGTCGCTATATGCCTGTTCCAGTAATTGGTCGTTCGCTTCCTTGAGATCCGCAGCGAGTTGATTGACTTTCAGATTTGTCTCGACGAGTTCCGTAATATCTCTTCCGGTTACGTAAATACGACCGGATTCCATATCGGGAAACGCGGTCCATGAAAAATATTTATACGTTCCGTCCGAACATCTGCATCGGTTTTCAATCGACAGATGTGAAACTCCTTCGTTTAGTTGTTCGAATTCTTTCAGGCTGGATTCGACGTCGTCGGGATGCAGAAGATGGAAGTGTGTGCGTCCTTGTAAATCCTCGTTGGTCCATCCCATGACTCTCTGAAAGGATTGATTGATTTGAAGAATGACTCCGTCCATTCTTTGGATTGCGTGTAAATCTAGGGAATAGTTGAAGAATTTTTCATGATTGTATTCGTTTTCCCGGTTCATCTTTTATCTTCCTAAAATTTAACTGACGTTGGAATGTTTCGAAGAATGCGTGATTCGATCCCTTCCGTTTCTCTTGGATATGTAAAGCGCGCGATCCGCATTTTCCAAAAGAAGTTTAAATGATTTTTCGTATTCGGAGTCGTTTGCGGTTAAACGAATCGTAGAAATTCCGACGCTGATCGTAACGTTTCTTTTTTCCCACGGAAATTCTCTTACCGCAAAAGAGAGTCGATCCATGATCTCGATCGCCTGTTCCATCGTCGTATTCGGCATTGCGGCTATGAATTCTTCCCCGCCGTAACGCGCGACGAGATCGCTTGTGCGCAAAGTCTTGATAAGAATGGAAGCAAGATCCGTCAATACCCGATCTCCCGCAGGATGACCGAAGGTATCATTGTATTGTTTAAAATGATCCACGTCGATCATAACCAGAGAAATCGGAGTTTCTTGTCTTCGCGCGAGGCGCAACAGGTAGTTTATTTCTTCGTTGAAGAATCTTCTATTCTTCAATTTGGTAAGCGGGTCCGTCGAGGCCTGCTCGAACAACCGATCGTTAGCGGCCTTCAGCTCTTCCGCGAGTTGACTGATCTTGCGGTTGGATTCGATGAGTTCGGTAATATCCCTTCCGGTTACATACACGAAACCGGATTCAAAATCGGAAAACGCAGTCCAGGAGAATTGTTTGTATTTTCCATCCGAACATAAAATTCTATTTTGTATTCCGGCTGCGATAGGAAGGTCCTCGCGCAATTTTTGGAATTCTTCCAAAAGAGAGGGAAGGTCGTCGGGATGAACTAGATGAAATGGAGTTTGACCGATGAGTTCTTCCTTGCTCCAGCCGAGCGAGGTCGTAAAGGAAGAATTTATATCCACGACCACACCTTCTAAATTCTGAATGGATTGAAGATCGATTGAATTTTGAAAAAAATTTTCGTAATCGGGTTTATTCTTCTGATTCATTCAAATGAAACTCCGCGTATTCAAGCATATCTAGTATCGGATAGGTACATTCAAAAAACATTAAATTCTTGTAGAATTTACTTTTTTACAACGTTTGCGAAGGTGCTCTCTGGATAAATCATTATGCGGATTAAAATATTTTTTCTTTTCGTTTTAGAATAATTCAAAACTTATGCTTTTTCTGCGCTTTCCTCTCGTTCACTGCTACACTGTTTACTGATTCGGTTCGTATACTTGTGCATTTGACAAGAAATGGTTTATTTTAAAGATATGAAACGTTCATATTTTAAATACGAATGCTTCTCTATAGGGTGACGAGTTCTCTTTCACGGTTGCGATACGGGTTGTCGGGATCGTAAGGTTTTTTTCTAGTCAAATGATGGGCTTTGTTTGAGTATTTTACGTTTTTTGAATGTGCTTTAATTTTTCTTTAAAGAGGATGGAGCGAGGATCGTGATGATCCCCGCTCTTCGTTTAATTACTGTTCAATACAGAGAAGGTTCAGGCTTGCATTGCAAGCGTGAGCATCCACCGTAAATGCTCCGCTGGGGACGTCGTTCGGATTGGTTGCGGTCGTATTTCCCGCTTGTCCCACAAAGTTACCGTCATTGGAACCCCATGCATTGCAATCGGATGCGACTTCCCAAGGAAAGGTTCCCGGACCTCCGTTGAACCCGTTCCAAAAAAACTTCTGCGCTCCCGCATCGATTCCGTTTGCAAGGTTTGCTGTGACGGTCGAGTTTGCGTTTGTTGTAAACGTGACCGTAGTTCCGTCGCTTCTGCGGTATTGTTTATTTGGATACAAGACCCAATCTTTTAAGCCGGGAGTTCCGTCCGCTACAGAAACGACTTCACGTACGTTCAAAGAAACGATCAGCGCCTTATACGTTCCGTTTAAACCCGAAGGTCTTGCGGCCATACACTTCGCATCCGCACCGCTTACTCCGCCTAAGTTTCCGTTGTAACCGGCTCCGTTGTTCGTCGCGATAAACGTTCTGCAAAACGCAGCGTCTTTGCAAGGGGGTGCGGTTATGTTTCCCAAGACCCCTGTAGATCCGAGTAAAAGGGAAAGAAGACTTGTGTTGTCCTCTTTTTTGTCCTCGCAAGAGCAAAGAGTCGCTGCGATCGTTCCCGTCAACAGTGTAAGAAAAAATTTTTTAAACATTGTATGTCCTCTGTTTGAAATCGATTCGTCGTCGGTCTATCTTACTCTAATCTATTTATTTTCTTCGGGAACGAAACAGAGTCGCAAACGAATCTGAATCTAGAAACCGAGCTTCGCTTAATAATTTTCAGGATTTGGAAATAATTTTAGGAAACACGTCTCTGCGTGAATGAAACTGTCCTGTTCTGTAGGGAAACGACTTTTAGTTTGGCTCTTGCTCGATTAGAGTATTCCATAATTTTAATATTCCGTTTATAATATGACGCACATTCGTTTCCCTAGATCTCGTTTGTTGTCATGGATTAGCGATGCGCGGAAGACGTGTGTGAATTTCGGAGAAGCGTCTTGAAAAAGTGTAGGGTTTTGATTGTAACGGTTTACAATGTGCGCGAGTTCTTGATGGGGAAGGTGTTTGTAAAGATTCGTTTCTGAGTCGATTTTCGACCATTTCCCCGATTGACAGTCTTGGTCGGAGTTCCGACATTGGAACCATCCATGGGGAAAATCCAAGAACTCAGCCCGGAACTCATCAATCAAATCGCCGCCGGCGAGGTCATCGAATCCGCGCATTCCGTCGTGAAAGAACTGATCGAAAATTCCATGGATGCCGGTGCGACTCAGGTGGATATCGAGTCCAAGGACGGCGGTCTTTCTTTACTCCGCATCACCGATAACGGTTCCGGGATCGCTCCCGAGGATTTGGAACCTGCGCTAAAACGACACGCGACGAGTAAGATCCGCGATTACAAGGATCTTGAATCCGTTTTGAGTTACGGATTCCGCGGAGAAGCGCTGGCTTCCATCGCTTCGGTGTCCCGCCTAACGTTGGAAAGCGGAACCAAGGATCAGAAAACGGCCTGGAAGATCCGCTCGACCGGAGGAGCAATTTCCGATCGCGAAGAAATTCCCGGATTTACGGGAACGAAAATCCTCGTCGAAGAACTTTTCTTCAACACTCCCGTCCGCAGAAAATTCTTAAAGTCGATCCGTTCCGAAGACAAAAAAATCCGCGATCGAGTAACTACGCAAGCGCTTGCGAGAGAAGACGTTCGCTTTCGACTTTTTCAAGACGGAAAGGAAGTGTTCGTTCTTCCTTCCCGAGAAAATAAAAAGGATCGGATCATCGATCTGTTCGGGGAGAATTTCCGCGATCATCTTTTGGAAGTGAGTTTGGAACGGGGCGGAATCAAGGCAACCGGTTATATCAGCGATCCCGATTTTTATAAATCCAATCGGACCGGACAATTCATCTTCATCAACGGAAGACCGATCGAAATCAAGTACAGCTCCGTTCTTTTAAAGAAAGCGTATGACGAACTGCTTCCTCCGAACGGACATCCGTATTGTTTTTTATTTTTCGATATCGATCCTTCTCGGGTGGACGTAAACGTTCATCCCGCAAAAAAAGAAATCCGCTTCTTGGACGAGGAAGGATTTAACGGATTCTTTCTCACTCTCATTCAAAAGGAATTGAGATCCAGTACTCCGGTCAGTTTTTTAGAATTGAAAAAACGTCTTTTAAGACCGACGCCCGATACGTTTAAAACGAGTTCTTTGTATCAAGCGCATTCTTCCTCTTCTTCCCGAGCGCAGGAAAGTCCGTTGCTCGGTCGAGAGCTGTTCAACGAGGTTCGCCGTCAGGAAGGTTTCGATTTGGAAAGAATGGGACCGGGAGCTTCTCTTTCCGCGCTTACCGACGAACGGGTGAAACATTCCTCTTTTGTTCCGAAAAAACATTTCGGAGTTCTGTTCGAAACGTTCATCCTCGCGGAAGCGGAAGACGGTTTTTACATCATCGATCAACATACGGCGCATGAACGAATCCGATATGAAGAAGTTCTTCGAAAACTCGAAAAGAAGAATTACGGAATCCAGCCGCTTTTGACGCCGATTCGAATCGACGTTTCCAAACAGGAACAGGAAGACATTTTAAACCGAAGTAAGGAATACGAAGAAGTCGGAATTCACCTCGATCCGCTCGGGGAGGACAGCGTGGTTCTTCGCGAAATTCCCGCTTATATGGAACCGGGAGAGGAAAAGGAAATCATTCTCGATTTTTTAAACCGAACCGAAGGAAAGGAAACCACCGAACCCGAGTTATACGACCTGATGGCAAAGTGCGTCGCCTGCCGTTCCGCGATCAAAAAAGGGGATCAGCTTTCCGATCCGATCCTCGCCGAAATTTTAAACAGACTGAGTTATTGCGAAAATCCTTCCCGATGTCCGCACGGAAGACCCACCTTAGTAAAGTTGAGCAGAGATGACCTCGAAAGAATGTTCCACAGAAAATGAAGAAGTTCCCGGTAAAGAGCCGGATAGAGTCGTTCGAAAATTATTCCGTCAAACGTTAGTCGGAATCGTGATTCTCGTTTTGGGAGTCGTGTTCTTGGCGCGTGTGTTCCCCGAACCGGTCCTTGCAGTTTCACAAAAGTTCATAGACATCACCGGAGTGTTCGGAGTGGGGATCGGCATTCTACTCGCGGATTCACTGCACGTATTCATTCCGCCCGACGTCTTTCTGATGATCGCGGTCGCCGGAAAGTTGAATTCGATTCTTGTCATCGCTTCCGCGTCGATCGGAAGTCTGATCGGAGGAACGATTTCGTATCTTACCGGGAGAATTCTTCTGCCAAAGATCGAAGGTATTGCGAGCTTCGTCAAAAAACACGAACAAAAGCTCGAACACTATCTGCACCGATACGGGTTTTGGGCCGTGGTCTTGGCCGCGTTGACACCGCTTCCGTATTCCTGGGTTTCTTTGGCGGCTGGTGCGATGAAAATGAGATACGTTTTGTTTTTTCAGGGTTGTCTTTTTAGAATTCCGCGTTTTATAGTATTCTATTATCTGATTCAATTCGGTTGGGTCGGAGGCGGAATGTAAGCCGTTCGGCTCGCGAACGCAGTCCAATCGTATGAAAGAATTTTTGGTTCAAGGTTAAACTCTTGGAAACGAATCAACCCAATCTATTTCCGAAAACGAGAGAAGAAGTCATCCGGGAGAATCTGGATCTGTTCGATCTTCCGATTCGGATCCAAGCCCTGATCGAAAACATTCTTCAGGGAAATATCCGGGAACAATCCTTGGTTTGTTGTCACAGCGCCTGCGACGTCTGCAACGCGACGATTCGAACCTGTCTTCGAAAAATCAAAAACGAGTTGGAAGTTTCTTGAGCGATCTTTTTACAAAGAAGCCGATTCCACCTCTTGCGCATAAAATCCGTCCTTCCAGTTTCGAAGAGGTCATCGGTCAGACGAGGGCCACCAAACAACTCGTCAACTATCGTTCTCCCGTTTCCATCATTCTCTATGGTCCGCCGGGAACGGGAAAATCCACGTTAGCCGGAATTCTTTGCCGCAGATGGAACCTTCCGTATGTGGAATACAACGCCGTTTCCACCGGAGTCGCAGAAATCAAAAAACTTTTGGAACGAGCGGAACGGGAAGGAACGATCCTTCTGTTTTTGGACGAGATCCACCGCTTCAGCGCTTCGCAACAGGACAGCCTTTTGAAAGGAGTGGAAACGGGTCATCTCGTATTGATCGGTGCCACGACCGAAAACCCTGCCTTTCGGATCACAAGACCTCTTTTATCCCGTTGTCAAATCCTGAAAATCGAACCTCTAAGTTTGGAGGAACAATCCTCCCTTTTGGAAAGAGGAATTCAAAATCTTGCATATTCCATAAATTTAAACGAAGAAGCCAAGGAAACGCTGATCCGTTTTTCGGGCGGTGACGGAAGGAAGTTATTATCGAACCTCGAAGGGCTCAGCTTCAGTTTTCCGGACGGTCATACGATTTCCAAATCGGACGTGGAGGAATATCTTGCGAGCCGCGTGATCGAATACGACAAAAGCGGCGAATCGCACTACGATGTGATTTCCGCGTTTATCAAATCGGTCCGTGGAAGCGATCCCGACGCGGCCTTGTATTATCTCGCCGTTCTTTTGGAAGGAGGAGAAGATCCTCTTTTTATCATGCGAAGATTGATCATTCTCGCGAGCGAAGACGTGGGGAACGCTTCCGTAAACGGTTTGCCCCTTGCGGTTTCCGGTCTTCATGCGCTCGAGGCGATCGGAATGCCCGAAGGAAGATTGATCCTCGCGCACGTCACAACCTTCTTAGCATCCTGTCCCAAATCGAACGCGAGCTACAAAGGATTGGGCGCGGCGCTTTCTTTCGTTCGAGAAAAAGGAACCGGGATTAAAATTCCGAATCGTCTTCGAAACGCGCCCACCTTTCTTCATAAAAAGGAAGGGGCTTCCCAGGGTTATATCTATCCGCACGACTTCGGCGGGTTTAAGGAACAAAATTATTTCCCGGACGAGTACGCGGATCATCCGCCCCGTTTTTACTTTCCGACGGGAAACGGAGCCGAGTTGAAGTTGAAGGAATATCTGGAGAAGGTCTGGGAAAAAACTGCTTGGAAAAAAGGGGATTGAAAGACGTCGATCGTTCGAGAGCGCGTCGGATTGATTACTTGTCGTAGAGTTCCGGGCGAACCTTGACTTGTTTCGTGTCGGCTTCCAGTTTTAAACCTTTGTCAGCTTCGTTTTGAATTCGATTCGCATCGGAATTCCATTGCGGAATCGATTGAATCGTTTCTTTCGTCTTTTTTCGTTTGAATTCGGATTGGAACATATTTCCTCCTTGGCCGTAAGACCGGCGAGGCTTAATAAACGTTTCGTGCGTTTCGATCAAAATCTAAATTCTTTTTTTAAAAGAAGAATTGCGATTTGATTACAAAACCGCAATTTACGCGAATTCTCTGCGCAGAGCGTCGAGAACCCGGTCGTTTTGGTCCGGCCTTCCGATCGTGATTCGAAGCGCGCCCAGTTCGTAGCTTTTCAAATCCCGGAGAATGATTCCCTGGCGGAGAAGAGATTGCGCGATTTCCGTGGAAGTTTTCCCGTTCTTTCTTGCAAAAAGCGTAATGAAGTTCGCGTACGAATTCATAAATTCGATCTGTTCTTCTTGTGCGAACGATTCGTATCGTTTCATCTCGTTGAGATTGTTTTCGAGATAGGATTCCACGTGCGATTCGTTTTGCAGGGCGGTCGTAGCCGCGAGCGCGGAGAGATTGGCGACGCTGAACGGAGGACGCATCTTATACAGATTGGAGATCAATTCCTTGTTTCCGATTCCGTATCCGATCCGCATTCCTCCGAGTCCGTAAACCTTGGAAAAGGTCCCCGTATAAAATACGTTCGGAAAAAGATCGGTGACTTCTTTTGCGGGAATGAACTTGTTCGGATCCTTTTTGTTTCCGAATTCCATATACGCGGCATCGATGACGACTAACGTGTCCTGTGGAATCCTTCTTAAAAATTCGTAAACGTCCGATTTGTCGAGTGCGTCTCCGACCGGATTGGAAGGAGTGCATAAAAAGATGATTTTCGGTCGAACGGACTTTGTGAGATCCAGAAACGCGTTTAGATCGTGAGGAACCGTTTCCGTGGAATGAACTTTCGCGCCGCATTGAAGCGCGTAGATCTTATACATTGCAAACGTGATTCGATTGATGAGAATCGGATCTCCCGGTCCCAATACGCAGCGGCAAGCGAAGTCCAGAACCTGATCGCTTCCGTTGCCGGGAATGATCCGATCGGGGGTTACGCCGAATCTTTCGCCTAACGCGGTTTTCAGATCCAGGTAAGAATCGTCCGGATAATACGACATCGTGGAAGCGGCCTTTTGAACGGCTTCAATGACGGGTTGCGCGCAACCGAACGGGTTTTCGTTGGAACCGAGTTTGATGACTTGATGCGGATCGATCCCGAATTCCCGTACGACGAGTTCGATCGGTTTACCGGCTTCGTAGCTTTTAAGCGAGTTTAGAATGGGTTGAAAGGGGATCATCTTACGCTATAGTTTTTTCGGGAAAAAATTTGGGAATCGATTTAAGAAAAATTCTTCGGCGTCCGTTGCTTTCCCTCCTTTTTTTCCTCTAATCCTCAGTATTCTTATAGATAAGACACTGGAAACAAAATGAAAGATACGCGGTTTCATCACGAGATAGAAGAAGAGAGATTGGATCGTTTGGAAGATTTTTCGAACGGAGAAATTCTGATTCAGGAAATTCTCAAGTCGTTCGAGGACTTTGACAGAGCCTTAGGGAATACGGTTCAGGAACTCTTTCCCTTGGAAGACAAGAAGTAATCTTACGAACAATTTTCCCGAATGGTTTTCCATCGATCGATTCGGATTCCTCTTTGTTTCGCCTTCATCCCTTTGGAAAAATCCTTGGCCTTTTGAATGCGGCTTTGATTGTCCGGGTGCGTACTGAACCAATCTAAAATTTTCGCTGCGTCCCATTCCTTTTGTTCCTCCGCTTTTTTCTTTCCGCTTTGCGGGACTTTCTTTCCCAACTTCGCTTCTTCCCTTTCAAAGAAGTTCACGAAACCGCCGAGACCTATGCCGGATTTTTTTAAGGTCTCGAACGCTTCTCCGTCCGCTTCCTCTTCGAACTCGCGCGAGTAGCGGAGAATGGTGAGAGTGTTTACGATTTCCGTAATCGTTTCGAGCGTTCCAATATCGTCGAAGCCGATTCCGATCGCGAGTTTCACCACGAGAGAAATTCCGAGCAGTCGAATCATCTGCCGAATTCCGTGACGATTTTCCACGTGCGCGATTTCGTGCGCGAGGATGGCCGCTACTTCTTCCGGCGATTCGGACTCTTCCAAAAGTCCGGAAAGGATGTAGATGGTTCCGCCGGGCAAAGCGAACGCGTTTACGTCTTCGCTTTTGAGAATGCGGATGGAATATCGATCCCGTTTTTTCGGAGATACGATCGTGTTGCGGATTTTTTTTACGCTCTGAGAAAGTTCCACGTTCTTACATTCGGAGTAGTTCGCTTCGAATTGTTTCGAGATCATTTCTCCGAGGGATCTGTCCGCGGATTCGGGAACGATTACATAAAGTCGATCCAACTTCGTTAAAATCAGATATCCGATTCCGACCGCGAGAATTCCCGCAACGAGGATCTGAGGAAACGCCGGCAAAAGTAAAAAGCGGGAAAGAATTCCTTTGAAATCGTTGGAGAACGCCTTCTTGCGATATGCCTGAATCAACTTCGCCTTTTGCGGAGAATCGAACGTGAAGATCAGATCGTTTTGCGTTTCTTGCCGGTCGTCGAGTTGAAGTCTATATTCGTTTCCGAGTTTTTCAAGCGACTGGATTTGTGTATAAGAAAAATGGAATGTATTTTTTCCTTCAGGAAGCGTTTCGGAGCGGAAGAAAAGACCGGTCTCCTGCGGAACGAGCGTCCCGGAGACCGGAGCGGCGGTTTTGCCGTCGTAGAAAAAATCGGGCATTCGTCAGTTGCCGAACACCGAGCTGATGGCTTCTCCCGCTTCCTGCAATCCGTCCGCCAATGCGCTCGCACTCGGATCTTTTACGCTTTGAATCGCGGAAAGATTCGGAGCCGATTCCAAGGATAAGGAATTGGTGATCATTCGG
The DNA here is from genome assembly GCF_003545925.1 of Leptospira yasudae. NCBI lineage: Bacteria > Pseudomonadati > Spirochaetota > Leptospiria > Leptospirales > Leptospiraceae > Leptospira > Leptospira yasudae. The sequence continues at coordinate 58,766 of NZ_QHCU01000009.1, forward strand.
ATGGAACGAAGATACGCCCAGGGAATTCCGATTCCCAACGTGAAGAAGACGAGAACGATCGACATGAGCATGTTTACGAAGATGGCTCCGGGACGAAGTTCGGAACGAAATGGAATTCCCTGGAACTTCGTGTGATTCCAATAGTAGTTGTGGAGATTCGCGTGAAACCAGAAGGAATAGATTCCCGCGGTTATCAGCGTAAAGAAAAATCCTTTGAGATAGATGAAGAAGAGTTCCTTTCCGATTCCGTCGTATTGAAAGTTCGCGTTTCCGAGATGGGAATGGTCGATGAAAAACTTTTCGGTCTTATTGATGAACCAAGGAGTGTAAAATCCGAGAGTAACGAGGGTCAAAAGCGCGTTCGGTACGAAAAGCCGTACGAGTTGCAGCACTTTTCCGGTAAAACGGAAACGGATATTGTTAAACGAAGTTCTGCTTAAAAAGTATTTTCTCGATCCGATCGTGATATACGGAATCGCAAGAAGCATCGCGGAATAAAAAAGAATCGCGACAAGGATCGTCGCCCAAAGGCCGAGTTTGGCCGCGAGAAAAAACAATCCGAAATAAATGCCGAGCCCTAGGATGAGGATTCCCATTCCTTTCAGAAAGCCGATAAAATTCTCCTTACCGGTTCCGTGATAATCGAATCGTTGTCCTTGAAAAACGAGATGTCTATGGATGAACTTTTGCGTGTTTACTTTCGCCCAAAAAAAATAAACACCCGCCGTGATGATGGTAAAAAAGATGTTCTTCAGATAAATGAGGAAAAGTTCCTCTCCCTTCGCGTCCAGCGAGAAACGGGTTGCCGATTCGGATTGCATTTCAATCTCCTAAACTTGTAGATCGAACAACATACCCGCGGATTCTTTTCGTTCAAGAAAAAAATTTCCCCGCGGTCCGCATCAAGCCGTTAGTTTGAAATACGTTTTCGTAAAATCTTCGAAAAACCGATTCTGATCCAGAGCGTATTCCAAAACGAAGGCGCGCGATTCGTCGTTTTTCAAAAGCTCGCGATCGTTTGGGATCAAAAGCGGTCCTTCCAATCCGGCCTTGAGCAGGACGTGAAAGTAACTGTTGTCGAAGTTGTACGGATTTGCGGTGAACGATTCTCCTCCGAGCCAACCGATCGTTCTCGCTCCCGAAATCAAAACGAGGTCTTGCACGCTCAGTCCCATCTTGTGCAGACAGGGAAGCTGATCTCTTTGAGTCTGCATTCCCAAAGGAAGAATCTGCACGACCTCGTTTACCGGTTTATCCGTTTTACCGGGTTCGACGTGGAGACGGGGGCCGCCTGATTTTTCGATCGCGACCGCTCCGGCCAGCGCGAGAAAGTCAGCAAACGAAAAGGAAGTCTGCATCTTTTCGTTGAACGTTTCCCATAAGTCTTTGATTTGATAGTAGTTTTGAACCAGGTCTCCGTTTTCGGAAAGATGCGCGAAGTGTTGGAACGCCTTCGCCGCGGAAAGTCCGATCCAATTCTCCTTTTCATCGAAGAGACAAGCGAGATGATAGACGAGTTTCAACCAGCTTCCCGTATCTCGAACGAGAATGATTCTTCGCAAAGAATTTCTCGCTTCTTCCCAAGCGTTTAAACTCGCCTTCTTGAGAATCTCCTTGACCTCGTAGAGTTTGTAATCCCCGGTTTTTCCTTTGAGCTGCGTGGAAAACGTTTTTCCTTTGAGAACCCTTTCCTTGACCTGCGCATAAGCCGATTCCGAAATCAAAACGGAAACTCCGGCCTTTTTTGTTTTGGACTCGATCCGGCTCGCCATGTTGACCGAATCACCGATCGCGGTGAAGGACATGTTCGCGGGATGTCCTAATTGTCCTAATATGCAACTTCCGTAATGTACTCCGACTCCGATCCTAAAGTTCGTATGAAAGTGGGATTTGAGATATTCGTTTAAGGAATAGAGTTCGATTTCCATTTCCTTTGCGGCTCGGATCGCGGAAAGACAAACCTCTTCGGAAGAACCTCCGTCCACTCCGAACAGAGCCATCAATCCGTCTCCGATATACTTGTCGATCTTTCCTCCGTGTTTTAAAACGATGTCGCCCATCTTGTAAAAGTAACGGTTGAGAATATGGATTACGTCGTACGGAAGATGTGATTCGGAGAAACTCGTAAAGTCGCGGATATCGCTGAACAGTATGGCGATTTCCTTTTCTTCTCCCGAGATCGCGGCGGAGCCTGGGATCGTTAGATTGTAGTCTTCGTCGTCTAAGACGATTCTTCGAACACGAACGTCACCCAATACTTTGGCTTGACAAGCAAGACGAACGGATTCCGGAAATCCTTTCTTTTGCGACAAATCCTTTTCATTTTGTTCAGGCTCGGATAAATTGGAAGGATTTTCCAGGACCAATACGCGGCACGTGGAACAACGGGCGTTTCCTCCGCAAGCGTGCGTATGAGGAATTCCATGAGACAAACTGATTTCTAACAGGCTCTGGGGCGATGAATTTTCGGGTAAACTAATTTCTCTTTCATTTTCGAAATTTACAAGAATCATGAAAACCTTCCGGATTAAACGGGGGAACTAAAAAAATAATTGGCGTCCTATTGGGAAGAGTAGAATGGCAGACTCGGTTGTCAATAGAAGAACTCGGTCGGGCTTTGGGGATTCGATTTTCAAAAACGCTAACGTGTGTTTTGAGGACCCGATTCTTATATAGTAAAAATGTTAAACGAATTACCGTTTTAGGATCATTGAATGGACGGAAATCAAAATCCTCAGGAAGAAAACAAGGACTCGAAACCTGTCATCCTTTTGGTGGACGACGAACTCATCATATTGAGGGGACTGAAAGAACAACTCAAGCTCGCCTTCGGAAAAGAATACGATATCGAAACCGCGGAAGACGCGGAATCCGCTTGGGAAATTTTGGAAGAATACGTCTCGAAAGGAATCGATGTTCCCGTGGTCGTCTGCGATCAAGTGATGCCTGGAGTGAAAGGGGACGAACTGCTCATCCGCATTCACGATAAAAAACCGGAAATCAGAAAGATCATGCTGACCGGTCAGGCTTCCGCGGACGCCGTCGGGAATGCGTTGAATCACGCGAACTTATACAGATATTTATCCAAACCTTGGGATTCGAACGATCTCATTCTTACCATCCGCGAAGCGTTGAAGTCCTATTTTTCGGATCAATCCTTATCCGAATTGAACCGCAAACTGGAAAAAACCCTTCTTTACGATCGGGAAACGGGGCGACCCAATCTCGAAAGTCTGCGAAGAGCTTTGGACGAGCGGGAATCGCAGGGATTACAGTCCACTCTTGCGGTCATTCGGATCGAATCCTCCACTTCGACTACGCATCATTTCGGAGTGGGAGTCTATCATAAGGTTTTGAATCAGTTTCTGACCTCTCTTTCCGCATTTATGGAGAAGTCGGGAAGTCTGTTTCATCTCTATCAGGACGAAGTCGCCATTCTCTCCAACGTGGACGAGAGCAAGTTCCATTCTTTGTTGGTTGCGTTTCGAATTCTTTTGCGTTCGGAATACATCGAGGCGGACGGGATTTCGTTCCGTGTGAACGTGTCGATCGGAGTCGCGACGCATCAGTCTTCGCTTTATTACAAGGCGAGAATCGCGATGATGCACGCGGCCCAAAACGGGGAACTCGAATTGATGAATTACTCCAACGCGATGGAGGAAGGGGATCAGTATCAGATCAATCTCGTTTTGGGAAGAAAGCTGAACGACGCGATTAACGCCGGTAATGTGATTCCGTATTTTCAGGGGATCTACGACAACAAACTCGAGAAGATTACGAAATTTGAATGTCTTGCAAGAATTCAGGAAGGGGACAGAGTATACTCTCCCGCGAGTTTTATTTCGATCGCAAGATCCACGGGAATCATCCGTCTTTTGACGCCGATTATGATCGAAAAATCGATCCGCTACTTCGCTAAATATCCCGAATATTCTTTTTCGGTGAACATTTCCGAATCGGATCTGGAAAAGAAGGGATTCGCGCTTTGGGTCATCAGCCGTTTGCAACACTACGAGATCGCAGCGGATCGCCTAACGCTGGAAATTCTCGAAACCGACCGTCTTCGAGGCGGGGAAAGAGGTCTGGAGACCTTGAAGGAACTCAAGGAATGCGGTTGTAAGATCGCAATCGACGATTTCGGGGTCGATCAATCGAACTTCGAGAGGCTGATGGAAATCGATCCCGATTATATCAAGATCGACGGAAAATTCATACAAGGAATTCACCTTAGTAAAACTCCGTATCTTCTCGCCTCTGCAATGACGGAGATGGCCCATCGAATCGGGGCAAAGGTAATCGCGGAATTCGTCGCAGGAAAGGGAGAATTTGATACCGTTCGCTCTTTAGGTGTGGAATACTGTCAGGGATATTATATCATGGAACCGGCTCCGGAGATTCTCCCCATACCCCAAGTTAGGATTTGAGACGGTTGGTTACTTTTTTCCAAAATTCGCTTGCCATTATTTTTTTTCCAAATAACGTAACGCCTTGCGTTTTTTAACGATTCGATAAGTCGAATAGAATAGGTGAGTATTTCAGTTGGATAAGGCAATTCTTTTTGTAGACGATGAAGCTCTGATCCTCATGAGCATGAAATCCCAGGTGAAACGTCATCTAGGAGACGGGTACAGGTACGAAACGGCGCTCGACGCCGGAGAGGCTTGGCAGATTATTGAAGAGTTAATTCATGAGGATGTTCGTATTCTTATTATTATTTCCGATTGGTTGATGCCTAACGTCAAGGGAGACGAATTCCTTAGACAGGTTCACAGCAAATATCCGGAGATTCAAAAGGTGATCGTGACCGGTCACGCGGACGATTCGTCCATCGAAGCTCTGAAAAAAGAAATCAATCTGCGTTCTTATCTGAAAAAACCTTGGGACGAGCGTGAACTCGTCTCCACAATCACGACCGCCTTGGAGGGATGAAACTCGACCGAACTCAGCAAACGCCTTCCTATGGGTCGGCGTTTAGGGAGCGGTTTATGAGTTACTTTTTCCGAGCGCCTCGTAGAAAGCGAGAGGTTGTTTTGATTCCCTAAATTTTTTCTTTCGCGACTTTGTCGCACCTCCGACAAATCTTCCGTGAAATCTGCGGGCCCCGCCCTGCGGAGCGATCCATAGAGAGCGACGCATAATGTTTCAAAAAGATTCTGTTGTGTATCATTTCACTCCCTATGGGTCGTTCAATAGGGTGGAGGATGATGAGCGATCCATAGAGAGCGAGTCGCTGAGTTTTGAGGCGGTGGGAAAACGTTCGGACAGATTTTTCTCTATCAGAAAATTCAACTTTTGTAAAGTAAAATCCTAACGCACGTTTCTGTCGTACCTACGACAACATTTTTACGAAATCGATTCATTCTCGATCGGCAGGTAAATCCGAAACGAGGTGTTTCCCGGAACGCTTTCGAGTTCGATTCTTCCTTCGTGTTTTTGTACGATCTTTTTCACGATATCCAAACCGAGTCCGCTTCCTTCTCCCGGAGCTTTTGTCGTAAAGAACGGTTCGAAAATTCTTTCCTGTATCTCTTTCGGAATGCCGGGGCCGTTGTCTTTCACGTCCACCATCAGTTCTCCTTCGATTCGTCTTAATCGGATGGTGATCGCTCCTTTGAACTGCATCGCCTGCAAAGAATTGTAGATGAGATTGGTCCAGATATGGAGAAGGTCGTCCGGATAACAAAGAATAGGCGGAACATCCTCGAAGTCTTTCTGAAGATCCACGCCCTTCTTGAGCTGATTGTGATAGATCGTGAGAACGGTTTCGATCGTGTCCTTGACGGAAGCGAGAATTCTTTCACCGGCGATGTCGAAGTGCGAAAAGTTTTTGAGTGCGTATAAAATTTTGGAAATCCGATCCACGGCTACTTGGACCGTTTTCGTATTTCTAAAAAAGTAGGACTCCAGGGAAGAATATTCCAAAATCAATTCGGATTGGTCGAGCAGCAGAAGAGGAATGAACTTTTCGTTGAGTTCGCCTATGCCCATGTCGACTAACGTGTCCGCGTAGGAAACCGCGAGACGCGTGGGGATCTTTTTGGATTCCAGCACGCTCGTGATCGCCTTCTTACGGTTTCTCTGTTCCATTCCCGTATAGTGTTCGTTGCTCTGGATCGCGCTTTCGATAAACTCGGCGGAGAGTTCCCTCATTTCCGAGTTCAAGGTTCCCATCGCGATCTGAACTCCGGGCAATAGGGAACGAAAGCGATTTAAGCATTCCTGAATGTTCTGATTGGAAGCTTGGACCGCTCCGATCGGGTTGTTGATCTCGTGCGCGATTCCCGCCATGAGTTGTCCCAGAGCGGCCATCTTTTCGCTTTGAATGAGCTGCGACTGCGTCTTCTTCAAATTGTCGAGGGTGTTTTCGAGCTCGGTTTTTTGGATTTCGATCAATCTGTTTCGAACGCGGATCTCGTCGTTTATGATCCGAAGTTCCTCGGCTTCCTTGAACGGGGTCGTGTCGATGATGTTGATGGAGTAATAGGTGCTTCCTTTGCTTACGAACACTCTTTGACTGATGATCGCAGGAAATAAATTTCCGTTCTTTTTTTTGGCGACGACTTCCATCGAATCCTTGTTTCCGATGAGAAACTTTTTCGAAAGCAGGTCTTCTAGGGATTCCTTGGACAACAAACGGGCGACGTTGAGTCCGATCGCTTCTTCCGCCGTATAACCGAATAATTTCTGAAACGCAAGGTTCGAATCCGAAATGCGGATTTTCCCCCGTTCGACGAGTAGAATCGCTTCGTTCGAAAATTGATAGAAGGTCTGGAACCTCAATTCGGAAGCCTTCAATTCTTCCTCGGCCCTTTTCCGTTCGGTGACGTCGGTTACGGTCCCGACTACGCGGATAGGATTCGAATGTTTATCTCGAAAGAGTTTCGCCTTCGCTTCCACCCAGGCGAGTTCTCCGTCTCCGAACAAAACCCTGTGTTGAAAGTAAATATCGTCTCCTTCGGCTCCTCTTTCGCCAGTAAGCACTTCTCGCATCAGTTTGTCCAAGCCGGGACGGTCTTCGGGATGAACCAATTCCATAATCGATCGGCGATTTCCTCCGAAGTCTTCCGGCCGGAGCCGAAAAATCTGAAACGCCTTTTCGGACCACGTTATGCGGTCTTCTTGAATGTCCCAGCTCCAGCTTCCCATGTTCGCCGCATTGAGCGCGAGCCGGAGACGATCCTCGCTTTCCCTAAGTTCCCGTTCGTTTAACACGTTTTCGGTGATGTCGGTTACGAGAAATACGAGGGATATGATTTCACCTTCCTGGTTTTTTACGGGAGAACCGTTTACGGAAAGATATTTGATCTGTTTGTCCGAGGTTACGATCGAATGACGGATGTCGTAGACGGGTTTGCCCGTTCGCATAACTACTGTAAACGGTTGATCTTCCTCTTTCCATTCTCCCCCGTCCACTGACTTGGCTTCCCATTGTTTCGAGTTGTAGCTTCTGGATGTGATGTCCGTGAGTTCGATTCCGAGAACGTGTTCCGAACTTTTATTCGCGTAGAGAATTTTTCCCTGGGGGTTTAAGACAACGATCGACGTCGCGCTGTTCTCCGTGATGGAAGACAGAAGATCCCGTTCCTGGGTTAATTCTTCCTCCACGCGTTTTCGTTCGAGCGCGTTGATTACGATCTCCGCGAAGTTGCGTAAAAGCTGATTTTCTAATATATCGAGTTCGGCTTCCAGGATCGATCCGACTTTTTCGGAACCGAATCCGAGTCTTCCTTTGAGAACTCCTCCGATAAGAAGAGGAACCGCCGTAAATGATTGGATTCCGTTGTTGATCAAAAGCTGCCGATCCGAAATCGCTTCGACGGGAAGATCTTCAACCTTTGCGATTTTTGCGATTCTTCCCACGCGCATCTCTGCGGTAAAAAAACTGTTAGGATCGATCGATTCCACTTGATTGAGGTTCGAGGTTTGGATCGCGGCATTCGGATCGATCCATTCGTATACCACTTTTCTTGTCGTATAGGTTTCATTGTAGAATACGATGTTGACCCGCTGCATGTTCAAAAACATTCCGAGTTTTTCCAAACCGGAATGGATGGTATGCGAGATGGAGGATAGAGGAAGATTGATGATCGCCCTCGAGACTGCGGTCGTGATCGTTTCAAATCCGAGACGGAACTGAAGAAGCCTTTCGTTCTTCCTTTTTTCGCTGACGTCCAAAACGGATCCGATGATCTTATCGACTTCTCCTTTTTCATCCAGGATCAATTCGCTCTGATTTAGGACGGTTTTGATTTTGCCCGTAGGAGTCACGATCCTATATTCGATTTCTCGAATGTATTTGTTTTTGATCGCCTCCTCGAAGTAATGACGGACCCGGTCGCGATCCTCGGGGTGAACGAAATCCAGACCTTTGATTCCGTCCTCGACTCCGTCCGGTCGTTCGTAGATTTTTCCGAGTTGTTCGGAAATCGCGATTTTGCCGGTCGAGCGATCGTATTCCCAGGAACCGAGTCCGGAAAGTTTCTGAGACCGGGAAAGCGCGGCTTCCTTTTCCTTGAGTTCCTGTTCCGCTTTTTTACGCCGATCGATATCCGCGTGAATTCCGTACATTTTAAGCGGCTTTCCGTTCGAATCGAAGTCCGTGAATTTTCCTGCGGTAAAAATCCATTTCCAAGAACCGTCGCTGCATTTCATGCGGAATTCGGCTTCGTATACGGGGGATTTGCCCGCGATATAATTCTGTAAAGCGGCGTCGACGTGGGGAAGATCGTCCGGGTGAAGCAGGGATTGCCATGTGCTCACGTGCGGTTTGAGGTCTTCGAGTTTATAACCGAGCATCTCCGCCCAATAATCGTTGTATTTGTTGCCGTCGGTTTCTACGTCCCATTCCCAAAGACCGAGTTCGGCTCCGTAAATCGCGGATTCGAGACGTTTTTGATTCTCTTTCAGTTCGTCCTTGATTTTCTTTTGATCACGAAAATCTAATATACTTCCCCGGATGAGAATGTTCTCGCCCAGAAGGGCAATCAAGCGCACTTCACAGGGAATGATTTCTCCCGATTTGGCCCGATGCAGCCATTCGAACGTGACCAATTCTCCCTGAATGGCTCTTTCTATGTAAGCCGTTGCGGCTTCGAAGCTCGTTCTTCCGTCCTCTTGCTCCGGAGGGCTGATGTCCACCGGGCCGATCTGTTGAAATTCCTCCTTTGTGAATCCGAAAATATCGACGGCTCTTTGATTTACCGATTGAAACTTTCCGGTGGAAACGTCCAAGATCACGATCGCATCGGGAGAATTTTCGATGATTTGTGAAATTCGAATTTCGGCCTTTTGCAAGGAAGCTTTGAGAGTTTCGTTTTCTCGGACGGTTTCCTCCAAAAATTTCGTTTTTCGGATCGCTTCCTCGTATTGTCGTTTTAACGTTTCTATTGAACCTTCTTCCGGTTTCATACTCGATCGTACCGCCGCGTTTTGCGAAGATCGCATAAGGGTTGTTTATGTCTTGAATGATATTTCATGAAAGCGTTCGCAATGGTCCGATTTTGTTATTAGTCTCTTCTTGTCTCAAAATTCAATCGATTCGAAATCTTTTTTGCGTTTTCATGCGAAATTATAAAATCCTGAACTCATTATATAATCCGGCGCGAATGTTACGGAATCGGAAATTAGAATTTCATTCTTTAAAAAAAAGAAATGTTCGATTCGAATCCGGAGTCGCCTCGAAGGATTATAACCGCACCGGGTCGTCTGCGATCGAATTTTTAAAAAAATTTTCTCAGAAAAGACGCAGTTTTGGCTTAAATCATTTTGCTTTCTTTTTAAGCGAATCCTTTCTGCAAGATCGTACGCTTTCCATTCGTCGAAAGAAAATGTTTTTTACTGGTTGATTCTTCCCTTTGTTTCCTTTTTCTGTTATTCTCCTCGGGTTGCATGCGAGATATAAAAGCGCAATTTGAAGAATCATTTCTACTTGAAAATTCGCAAAATACGAAATAAAAAAATGACAAGGTTGTAAACGTATGAGGCTCAAAATTTCCCTTCTTCTCGTATTCTGTTTTTTCCTCAGTTGGAGTTCTTCCCTTTTTGCCGCCGATATCGTCCGTCTTAAAAACGGTTCGATCTATCGAGGCAAGGTCGTTTTGGAAGACGACGAGAAAGTCCTTCTCGCGGAGAACGAAGACTTTATCCGTTATTTTGCGAAAGAGAACGTGGTCAGCGTAACGTACGAAAGGCCGCAAGATAAGAATAAGAACACCATCTCTTCCGATAAAACTGGCGGCTCGAAATCCGAACCGCCTCCTCACCAGAATCCTTATTCAGGAATCGCTACGCCGATCGAACGAGAACCGCCTCATGCTTCTTCCCAACAGGGAAACGACACGACGATCGACGTGACTCACGAGATCGTCACGGACTTTATCTGGAGGGGACTCAGTTTTTCCGGCGAGATGGCAAACCGCCGAAGAAACGAAAGTTACCCTGCCACCACGATCGTTCCTTCGTACCAACCGACCATCGACATCAATACTCCGTTGAAAGGATTTAAGATCCAGTTCTGGGGAAACTTCCAGTTAACGGAACGAAATGACAAGGACAGCGACGGACGTTTTCAATTGTTTCCGGGCGGTCCCGGTCCTTCTTATCCGGGGCAAGGAAATCCTTTCACCGCTCCGAATCCCGATCTTTTGAATCAAAGCTGCGTCTACGATACGCAGAACAACGTGATGAACGGAACGCTCGCAACCGGTTCAACCTGCGGCGGTCTGGTTCCGAAACCGTATAAAGAACAGAACGGTATGAAACGCGCGGACGGTTTGTTTTATGCGTTCTATTATACGTTCGAGAAGACGAGCTGGGGAAAGTTCACCGTGGGAACTTGGTTTTACAATACGTTCAACAAGAACCCGGCGTATGTTTCCACGCCGTTAGGTGGTTTTAATTCCCTTGCGGCTCAGGGAGTCAGCAGTTCGAACAACACTTCGAATCAGATCACGAGACTTGCATGGCAGGAATATTATTTCTTTTGGCAATTGCCGTTCCTGTCCTACATAACTCCGACTCTTTCCTTTTATACTCAGATCACGGCGGAGAACGCCGGTTTGACGGCGGGTAAGAATTACCTCTCTCTTTACATGAGTCACGAGTATTTTGCGGAGAAATTTTTTAGAATCACCCCCGCGGTCAACATCGGTTACGAAATGTCCAACAACATCGTGGACAACCGCTACGGGATTCAGGACATCACGAGCAGTTTGACCTTTTACTTCGGCAAATTCTTCATCAAAGGAAACCACGTATACCGCCCGAATCTGTATATGTACGACACGGACAACTACTACGGAGCCACCGGCGGATACGTTAACCGAAACACGAAAGACGGTTTGATCGTGGATCCTTCGAAGGTGAACGGTCCGATCAATCAATACCTGCTCGATCAGATCGCGAACAGTCCGTTGATTCCGGACGCTGGGGACGGTTCGTTGCGACAGGCGATCCGAGAATCGTATTTATTGCAGAAAATTCCGGCGCATTTATTCTGGTTCAGCATCGGATTCTCGCATAGTTTTTAAAAAAAAAATATAAAGAAGCACAGGAAGATTCATGAGCATCAGGTTTCGAATATCGTTATATCTTGCACTCGTACTTTTGGCGGGAAGCATCGCGATTACCACCATCAATACGATTACGACGTACTTTAAGCTTTCGCAGGATATTAAGGATTCTTCCGCGATGGTTGCGTCGAGATACGCGTTCGAAATTCGGGATTTTTTCGACAAGGCTCTCGGCGGGCTGCGCGGTCTTGAGTTTCAACTTTCGCACGCAAGACCGACCCGAGAGGAAACGATCGAAACGTTAAAGGATCTTGCAAAGAGCGATCCGAATTATTTCGGAGCTTGGTCCGTATTCGAACCGGGTAAATTCGATTCTTTGGATTCGCAATATGTCAATCGACAAGGCTACGATGCGACCGGAAGATTTATTCCTTACATCAATAAGGCCGCAGGTCCGGACAAACCTTTGGTGTTGGAGCCTGTCATCTACTACGAAAATCAGGATGCGAGCGGATATTTTTATAACATTCCGAAAAAAACGGGAATCGATTTTATCGCCGATCCGTTTGCGTATCCGGTTTCGGGAAGAGAAATTCTGATGTTGTCCGTCGTGAAACCGGTTCGCAGAAACGGAGAAGTCGCGGGCGTCGTGGGCATGGATATCACGATGGAAAATATGCAGGAGATGCTCGAACCGATTCGGCCGTATCAAGGAGAAGGATATCTGAGTCTGATTTCTCCCGGAGGTTTTTACGCGGCGAACGGACTGCAGCCCGAACTTGTGGGAAAGGAAATTCAAGATCCTGAATGGAAGAAAAAAATTCTGGAAGGAAGTCTGAAGGACGAGATCCAAGTTTACGAAAGAGGAGGTGCCACGCACTTCTTCTATTCCTTTTATTTGGGGAATTACAACAAGAAATGGATCTTGGAAGTCAGCGTTCCGGACAGCATCTTCTGGAAAAATCTTTCGAGAGTGATCTTGGAGACGATCGCTACGTCGCTGTTTACGATGATCATCATCGTAATCGTATTAAATCTAATATTCCAAAAATTGATTACGAACGGAATCAACACCGCGATCTCCTTTTCTGAGGAGGTTTCCTCCGGAAATCTCGTGGTGGAAAATTCCTATGAACGCAAGGACGAGGTCGGAAAACTTCTTCTTTCCTTGGATCATATGAAGAATAATCTCAAGAGCATCATCTTGGAGATCAAGGGTTCTTCCGAATCCTTGAATTCGACTTCGGATAAGATGGCGGAGTCTTCGAAAAGTTTTTACGACGTCGCTCAGGAGCAGGCTTCCGCATCGGAAGAATCCTCGGCTGCGATCGAAGAGTTGGCCGCTTCCGCGGAGAATGTCGGCAAGTCGATGGATCGGGCGATTTCGCACATGAAGGACATCGACGGGAACGTGATCTTGTTGAAGGAACAGATCGCAAGAATCAACGACGAGATGAAGTCTCTTGCTTCCCTTGCGGGAGAATCGCAACAGCAAGCGACGACCGGCGAAAGTTCCATGAATCAGTCCACGAAGGCGATGGATGAGATCGGAGACAGCGCGTCACGGATCAACGAGATTCTTTCCATCATCACCGATATTTCCGAAAAGACCAACTTACTCGCGTTAAACGCCGCGATCGAAGCCGCCCGCGCCGGAGAGGCCGGAAAAGGGTTTGCGGTCGTAGCGGAAGAAATCTCCAAACTCGCGTCCCAGACTTCCAACAGCGTTCAGGAGATCGGACAACTCGTTGAATCCACGAACCGCGCCGTGATGAACGGAACGAGCAAGGTAAAGGAAGCGTCCGATATTCTTGCGAAGCTGAGAAGTTCGGTGGATATGTTCGGAGTATCCGCGAAGAACGTTCTCGATTCGGTGAACACTCAGGAAAAGAATACGGAAAAGATTCATCAGAGTGCGAGTTCTCTTATGAGCTTCAGTCTTCAGATCGAAGAAGCGGTTCAGGAACAAAAACGCGCGACCGACGAGATCACAAAAACGATCGTGAGCATTTCGGAAGGAACGCAGGAAATCGCGAGTGGGGCGGACGACCTCACCGGTTTTTCCAAAAACATGCACACGCAATCCGAAGGTCTGATTCGTTTGATCAATAAGTTTAAGATATAACTCGCGACCCGTAGAGAGCGAGTTATGGCCGTAGATAGCGGAGCGTGATCGCAGGCTCTTTGCGTAGCGAAGATCGCGACCATAAACTCAGCAAACGCCTCTCTATGGATCGGCGTTTAGAGACCGAACTGTCGAGTTTTGGGCGACATAGAGGAGATGCGGCCTTGAATCGAAATGCGACCGCAGTTCCGACGAAATCTGCTGTGGATAAAGATGGCCCTACCCTCTGATTCGGGTGGGGGATAACGAACTCTCCCCAGAGAGTGAGGAGGGTAGCTCAACACCTCGCTTCCCATGGGGAGCTCGGCGGGAAAAAATCGTCGAAGCTCCCTCCAACGGAAAATTCGAATTTTCGCAAGTGGTTCTCGAATCCCTTACTTTGTCGGAACAACTTTAGAGAGTGGAAAAGAATTGACCGGTGATTACTTCATCTCGGCAAACAGACGATCCAAGAATTCCTTTTGTTTTTTACAACGGGGTTCTTGGATTCCGTTCTTCATCTCAAAGACTTTTTTCCCGTTCTCTTGTATGATTTCCAAATTCCAGATCTTCTTTTGCAAAACCGTATGCACATACGAGACGAATGCGTCCGCAAAGAAGTCGTCTCCGTTGATCGAAGAGTATAAAGTAGGGAAGGGGGTTTTTTTCAAAACCGGATAAATACCTGTCCATTCGGAATCGAAAGAAATCGGTTGGGAAGTGTAGAATCGGATTTTTTTGCGCGCCGGAAACGAATCGTCGAAAACGGAATCGTTTTCATTCACCCAAACTCCATTCGAAAATTCGAATGTACTAAAGTCTCGATTCTTTTCGCGAAAGTCCGGAACGATCTTTTTTTGAACGCTTAGGATATGGCCGATTTCGTGAAGCAGAATGTATTCGAGAGCCGTCTCGATCGTATCGTTCGATTCCGATTCGATTCTCACGTTGAGTTTCAACGTTCCAGGAACAAAGGAAGAATTCTCCTTTTGAGTGATCCAATCGTTCGCGGTTTTGTTCAACATTCCCGTATCCAAAAATACGACTCCGCCTAACGGACCCGAATGATCGTATACGAAACTACTCAAACCGGTGCCTCCCAAGTTTCTGCAAAGAATCACGCGGAACAAGGACTTGTCCAAAAAAGAATTCACCGGATTCGGAAGAGACTGTCTAACGGCGCTAAGACGGGACTTCCACTGTTTCACGTCCGTTTCGGGCGAGGGAGAATCCTGAAATCCGTCGATTCGATTCATTTCTTGAATGAAGTTTTGTTCCTCCCCGTCGAGACTCGAAATTCTTTCCTGCCAAGGATCGGAAAGAGAATAACGCTCCGCTTGAGTGATAGGATGGGTTGTAAAGAGCCGATAATACGGATTATTTCCCATTAGGAATGAAGTTGGTTTGCAATCGGAAAGCGCGAAAATGACGGATACGATCCATAGCGCTCGGAAATGTTTTTCCAGGACATGAAAGCGGAATAATTGCATAGGAAAGATTTTTCCAGATTCCTTGAAAAATGTAAATCCCAATCCGTTCGTCATCATTTTGAAAAAAAAGAATCTTTGAAACGGAATGGTTTGCGTTAAACCGGGAGCCTTGTAAATTTGGACAACAAAATTCCCAGGGTCGGGAAATTCAGAAACGATGATGTTCTATTTCCTATTGCCTGTTTTATTTTGGATCGGCCCGCTCTTCTCCGCGGAAACGAATCCCTGGGACCTTCCCATTCATGAAAGAATCATCAACCGCAAACACGTATCTCATATCGTGATCGAGACACGCGCGGATCATACGAGGGTGACTCTTTTGTTAAGCGAACGGTTTCCTTACAACTATAAGGCGACATCGGGTTCGTTCTTCATCCGCGTAAACGACGAAAAGGAAGCTCTCGCGCTTTCCGAAAAACTCGACAAGTATTTGGAATCGGGTTGGAATCTAAAAATTTATCTTTCCGGATCGGAAATCACTCGGTATGACCTGGATCAGACAATTCGCTAAGTTGAAATCCGGCTTTTTGAATCCCTTTACGTTTTTTGAAAGGGAATTCAATTACAGCGAAGCGGAAGCGTGGAAGGATCAGACGAGAATCGATCAGTCCTTTATTCGTCTTGCGTTTCTTCTTCACTTCACGATGTATCCGACGCTTGCGATTCCCGAAGTGCGCAATTCGGAACGCGGAGTTTTGTATCTCGGAGTGATCTTTCTCATCAACGTGATGAGTTTGGTTCTTTCGTTTCAGGAGAAATTTCTTTCTTGGGTGATTCAGATCTCCAACATCGTAATCATCTTTCTGATGATGAATCTCTTCCACGAATCTTTTTATCGATTTCAGGATTTGGAAAGTCTTCAGATCTATAACAATTACTTTTTACTCATTTCCCTGATCGTTATCTTTCAGATGTTCCGCTTGAAAAAAGGTTCCTGCTTTTTGACTGGAATCATCGCGATTTGTCTGCATATCTTTTTCGTTACGATCAAACGGGTCGAACTCGGACTCGAGGATTTTCCGAGAATTCTTTTCGTGCCCGACGTAGTCTACGGACTTTGTATCGTGATCGGAACTTCTTCGGTAATCATCGTTAAACGACTGATTTCGATTTCTTCCGAACTCGATCTGGAATACAAATACATTCAACAGGATCTCACAGTCGCCAAACAGGTTCAGGAGAATCTGTTTCCCGGTCGTTTGAGCATCAAGGGAATTCGTTACGAGGTGATGCGGATCACTCCGAATCATATCGGCGGCGACTTCTTCGATTTCGTTCAACTCCGGGAAGGAAATACGGGAATTTTTTTGACGGACATTGCGGGACACGGAATCGCCTCTGCGCTCGTCGCTTCCATGGTAAAGATCATGGTTTCCACGATGCCTTATATTCTGAAAGTGCATCCGTCCCGTTTGATGGATTACATAGACGATTCTTTGCAAAAACAATTTCAATCCTATCACGCTTCCGCGATTTATATGTTCTTGGATTTCATTTCCAAAGAAGTCACCTTTTCCAACGCGGGACACCCGTATTTGATTCACGGATCGTTCACGAAAGAATTTCACGAGATCGAAACCGAAGGTTCGATCCTCGGTTTCGGAATCAAAAAGCCGATCGCGGAGCAGGTCAAACTCCCTCTCGTCGAACACGATCGTTTCTTTTTATACACGGACGGTTTGATAGAAAACAAGAACGAGGAAGGAAAACTTCTTGGAACGGAAGGCCTTCTTGAAATATTGAATGAGAATCGATCCGAAAAGGATATCGGAGTCTTCAAAGCGAAGGTGCAGAAGGCCGTGGAAACCTTTTTCGGAAACGTAGCACTGGAGGACGACACCCTCTTTCTCATCGTAGAAGTGGAGTAATCAAAGAAATGAGTGAAAAATTAATCAACGTAACTAAGGAAGGACAGATCGCGGTTCTTACGATCCAAAGACCTTCCGCTCTCAACGCTCTCAATAAGGAAGTTCTGACTCAGATCGGTCGGGAAGTGGAAGCTCTTGAAAAAGATAAAGACATCCGCGTTCTCATCGTAACGGGAGAAGGCAAGGCCTTCGTCGCAGGCGCGGACATCGCGGAGATGAAGGACTTAAACGTCGCACAAGGGGAAGAATTCTCCAAACTCGGCAACGGAGTATTCCAAAAATTGCATCAATCCAGAATCGTTTCGATCGCGGCTATCAACGGATTTTCTCTCGGCGGAGGAATGGAACTCGCGCTGGCTTGCGATATCCGAGTCGGTTCCGAAAAAGCGAAACTCGGTTTGCCGGAAGTTTCCTTGGGATTGATTCCCGGTTTCGGAGGAACGCAAAGACTTGCACGCTTGATCGGATACGCAAGAGCGATCGAACTGGTCGTTACCGGCGATATGATCACGGCGGAAGAAGGATATAGAATCGGAATTCTCAACAAGCTCGTAAAAGAGGGAGAAGATCTATTAGCTTTTTCTAAAACGATTGCGAACTCCATTTTGAAAAAAGGACCGCAGGCGATCGAAAGAGTGAAGAAGACCATTCAGCAAGGTCTGGACGTTTCCTTGAAGGACGGAATTTCCATCGAAGAAAAAGCGTTCGGCGCTTGTTTCGACGGGGGACAATCCAAGGAAGGAATGACCGCATTCCTCGAAAAAAGACCGGCTCAGTTTTAAGTCGTCGGAGTTCCGACAAAATCGATCGGGAAATTTTCCGTTGCAAAAAGCTTGGTTTTGTGATATAGGAATGTCTCCCGATTTTTCCCACCGCCTCTCCTCCTCCACCCGAATCTGGGCGGGGCCAAGCAGTTTTTACGGAGGATTTTGTGGGAACTCCAACGAGTTCATTTGTGACGAAAACAAAATTTCGATTGGAACAAAGCGAACGATAACGATGGCAACATTCAGATTCAAACTACTAAAAACGAAACATACGATCGTTCCCCGATTCAAACTTCTTCTCTTATTCATCTCTATTCTTCTGGTTTCGTCTAATGGTTCCGCGCGCGATCTCGAAAAAATCACGATCTACGTGGACGAACATCCTCTGCTCGTCGAAGTAGTAAACACGCCCGCGGATCGTGCGCGAGGATTGATGTTTCGGAAACATCTCGCGGAAAACGAAGGAATGTTATTCGTGTTCTCCGAACCGGATTACTTGAGTTTTTGGATGAAGAACACTTGGATTCCGCTCAGCATAGCCTATTTCAATCGCGACAAAAGAATCACGGACATACACGATATGAAGCCGAATCAAACCACGGAACTCTATCATTCCAGCGAAAAGGCTTTGTATGCGTTGGAGGTCAATCAGGGCTGGTTTGCAAAACGGAAGATCGGGAAATACGGTGTTTTAAAACTGCCCGATCGGGTGAAGGCGGCGCAGTAGCAAGAAACGGTAATCAGGGAAATGCCCCGATTACCGTTCGTTATTCTTAGAGAGAATCGGAAGCGAGTTTTTCTTCCAATTCGGTTAAGGTTTTCGTATCCACAACTTTCGTAGATTTTAATCTTCCTTGTTCCGCCATTTTCAGAATCGTTTTGGATCCTACGGTTTCGGAAGTTACGATGATTTCTTCGAGTTTTCCGTTCTTCTCAACGAAGAATTTACCTGGTTCGGAACGAAGCGCACAAAGAGTTTGAACGTTTCCTTCTTTTTCAGCGGTGATATCCAGTCTGCTTCCGAAGTTCGTATAAACCAAAGTCAGCTTCTCTCCTTTTTCTTCAAAAGACTTCACATATTTACCGTCTTGATCGTATTCGTTGTAACCGACGGGGTTGCTTCCGGACCAGAATTCGATCAGGTTGAAAAGAATGAGATCAAAGAAAAATCCCACAGCATACAGAATGCTGAAAGGAAAATACATTACGAGAGTCTTGATGAACTTCGCCAGCAAACCGCTACCGATATTGAAACTTTCGTTTACGTCATATACTTTTTTAACGATCGCAAACTTACCGAAACAATTCGCGAAAGAAAGAAGAAGAGTCATGGGGAGAAGAATTGCTACGATAGCCTTACGAAACTTATTTTGTTGCATGAAAGAACAACCCCTTTGTCAGATTTTTGAGAATTGAATCCTTTCCCGGAAATTATGCAAGATTTTTCTTTTTTCGCAGGGGAAAATCGAGTTTGGCGCGCAAAGAAGTACGGTCATAATTCCTTGACCGGAACCGTGTTCGGAAAAAGATAGAGGGAACATCGGGAGCGGAAGGTTGCTTTTTCCTACTTTAGAATTTTTCGTATTTTTTATCTTCGTATTCCTGGTTTACTGGTATCTGATTCCGTTTTTTTTCGGAAGGGATGCGAAAGCTCTAACGATCACGCACTTCTTCCTTTTAATCCTAAGTTATTATTTCTACATGAGCTGGGATTGGAGATTCGGAGGATTGATCCTTCTTTCCACGGTCTTGGATTTCGTTCTCGCCGCGAGAATCCATTCTTCCCAAAATCAAAGAACGCGTTTTATTCTGATCACGGTCAGCCTTGTTCTGAACCTCGTGTTCATTCTCGGTTTTTTCAAATATTATAATTTCTTTGCGGATTCGATCAATCTCTTCCTCGGCCATTTCGGTGTGACTAACGCGCTGCCGATTCTTCATATCATTCTCCCCGTGGGAATTTCGTTTTATACGTTTCAATCTTTGAGTTATACGATCGACGTATATCGCGGTCAAATTCTCCCCGAAAAAAGTTTTCTGCGTTTCGCTTTGTTCGTTTCCTTTTTTCCTCAGCTCGTTGCGGGACCGATCGTAACCGCGAGAACCTTTTTGCCTCAGATGGAAACGGTTAAGAATATGACCGAAATTCCGTTTCGAAAGGCGATCCGTTATTTTATTCTCGGGTATATCAAGAAGGTCGTTCTTTCGGATAACGTGGCTCCCATCGTTGATAAAATTTTTTCGCATCCGGAGAACTTCGGAACCGCCGCCATTTGGCTTGCAGCGACCTTGTTTTTGATTCAGATTTATTGCGACTTCAGCGGTTATACGGACATGGCGTATGCGTCCGCACTTCTTCTCGGATACGAACTTCCCGAAAACTTTCGTATGCCGTTTATCGGAAGAAGCGTCACCGAATACTGGAGAAGATGGCATATCACCCTTTCCACTTGGCTCCGCGATTACGTGTATATTTCTCTCGGAGGAAACCGAGCGGGCGCGGTTCGACACAGATTCAATCTTTGGATTACCATGTTTATAGCCGGTTTTTGGCACGGAGCCAACTGGACCTTCATCATTTGGGGAAGTTGTCAGGGAACGATTTTGCTGATCGAAGCGATGTTCAAGAGCTCCAAGGAAAAACGTTTTCCGAACTTCCGTCTTCTTCCCGAAAAGATCGGTGTTCCGATTCAGATCATCGTCACCAACTTGATTTCGATTTCGGTGGGAACTTGGTTCCGCGCGGAATCCGTAGAGAAAGAGTGGGTGATGTTGAAACGGATGTTCGTATACACGGAAGGCGGGCTGCGGCCGTACATGCTCAAAACGGGAATCCCCGTCATTCTTTGCATCATCGTAGGACAATGGCTTGGTTATTGGATCTTCGAAAAAAAGAAAGAATGGAATCCGCCGCTGTGGCTTGAATTTTCCTTTTATCCGGTGATTGCGGTCGTTCTCGCGCTGTTCACTCCGGATCTTGAAATTCCGTTTATCTACTTTCAATTTTGATAAAGAAGAATTCTCGACTAACGGGAATTTAACGCTTCTTTCCGGAAAAGCGGTTTCATTCTCTCTATGTTTGCGGGATTGAAATCCAACCTATCATTTTCGAGTATTCTCGGTAGATTATAAGATCGACAAAAACCTTCTCGACAAACCGTCATTCCGTTGTAACCCTGATCCTGTATGTCCGGCAATCCCGATCCGCAACCGAGAAGTCACCGCTACTATCCTGGTAGCTATGCCGATTATATCATACAAATCGAATTCGGTTTGATCACGCTGCACGCAAAGTTAGGAAACATTTCCGAGACGGGGATTTGTCTGATCTTAAACGGGGAAGACTTGAACGTCACAGAACCCGTTCACGGTTCCGTGATCGAAAAGAAGTCCGGAAAACGCCTCGAGTTTGAAGGAGATATCGTTTGGGCAGGACCGGAAGTCATCGATCACAAATCGAGATTCGTCTACGGCCTTCGATTTCGAGTGCCCATGATTCTCACCGAAACCCTGGTTTTGATCAATCTTTCTCTTCAGGAACCTTGATTCCTCTCTGATTCCATACGTTTCCGGATTGCCATATCCGCTTCCTTGGAGAACTTTGAATCAGGGATTTACCTTCTACCACATGGAACAAAAACAAATCATTTCCAAAAAGCCCACCTTAAGAGAAATCGAAATCGGCCTTCTCAAAAAGATCAAGGAGGGGGACGACGAGGCTTATATCCAGCTCGTCAATCCGTTCCGAGAAAGGCTCTATCGCAAGGCCATCTCGATGGTAAAAGACGGAGACGACGCGGAGGATATCGTACAAGACGCTCTGATCTCCGGTTATCGATCCATCCGAAACTTTCGGGCGGAATCGGGCGTTTATACTTGGCTTTATCGAATCGTCGTCAACAAATCCAAGGACTTGTTAGCGAAACGGAAACGAGCTAAAGAGAATTCCATGGACGATAAGGAATATCAGGTAACGGACGATCGTGTAGGATTCGAAAAAAAAATTGAACTTAGTGATGAGTCCAACTATCTAATTAGCAAAATCAACGAGTTGGAAGATCTCTACAAAGAGGTGATCGAGCTCCGATACTTCGAGGAAATGTCCTACGCGCAGATAGCCGAAGTTTTGGGAACCAACGTGGGAACCGTAAAGAGCAGACTCTTTAAGGCGAAGGAGTTCCTGAAACACTTGATTTTACAAGACGGTAAGGGTGAAGGATACTTTAGGTAAGAAAGATGAAAAGTTTACAGTCAAAATTCAAGATTCCGCTTTTTCTACGAAAGGAAGACGGTGATTTACTCAAGATTGAAAATTCGCTTGTGAAAACGATGTCCGAACTCAGAGACAAACAACTTCGCAATATAAACCTCAGCGAAGATTTCCAGATCCGATTGAAAAATCAACTCAAGGCAATCCAACCCGAACGTGAAAACGGATGGGAAAAAATCCGCGAAAACGTCGTCGCAAACCGCGGTCTGCAATTTTCTTTTTCCGCCATTTTGGCGCTTGCAATCGTCTTCGTAACCTACAACCGATTTGCAAATCCGGGCGATGGAATTCAAAGCGAAAGAGCCGGAACCGTGTTCGGACAGTCCGAAGCCGGCAGCTTTCAAGACATTCCTTCCTCCGGTACGTTCGAGTCCGAAGCCGACAAAGCGCTTCTGAAACAAATTCCATCCACAGCCGAAGCCAGAAGAACGATCGATTCTCTCCGGAAATATTTTTCCGAACGGGGCGATCTGAGAATGGTGGAAGAGCTGGATAAAATTCTGGAATTTACGCAAGGCAACAACTAAATAAGGGTTGTTGTCGCTTCTTTTCAAGCGCTGCTCTTTCCTTGAAACTCAAATGTGGGAACTCCTGCATTTGAGTTTCTATTACGGGATGAATTGTGGGAACTACTACATCACCCACCTGCACGGCAAAACTTTCACCGACAAACAAAGCAGCGGTGAAAGGCAAGTCACACCCAGCAAAATTTACTTTTTAATTCCGTCCTGTCTTCTTTGAAAAAAGCCGGGATCTACGCTGTCCAGGATTCTCTTGGATTCCTGGTAGATTTCGCTGTATTGCATTCCTCTGTAAACGTCCAGAATCAGACAAGCGTGCTGCAGAATTCTGCAGCGGATCTTAAAATCATACAGATCCTTTCTCGAGTTGAGAGTGTCCTTCAAACGGATTAGATTTTGATAATATCCGAGAATTTCCTTTTCGGAATAATTTCTCGTTTCCTCGAAGATTCCCTGTTCGGCCAAAACGACTGGCAGAACCTCTTTCAAATCCGATTCTTCCTGATAGGACGTTCTTAATTTTTCGATCCAAAAAAGAATCGGTTCCGCTTTGAGAACGGCGATCGGGGCGGCGGACGGATCTTTGAGAAACGCCTCTCGAAAAAGCACGAGAGATTTCCGTTCTTCTCCGGTTTGAAACAAGGACTCCGCGCGAAGATATAAAAACTCGGGAGAATTTCGTTCCACTGAAGAGGAATAATTTAAGATTTCAAGGGCGTTGCGGTAATCGCGGAAGCGGATGAGTTCTCGGATCAAACCCAAAAGCGCGGAAGGATCTTGAAAGTGAAGACCTTCCCTTTGGACCGAAATCTTGAGCTGATCGACGGCCTCTGATAAAACCGATTCCGAAATCGCACGCAAAGCGGAAGTTCCCGTGAACTTTCTCAGTTCGAATGCGTTTTGAAATTCGGCGAAATACTGAATGAGAAGATGACTTCTTTCCCTTCCTTCCTTAGCGTTGTGAATCCGATCCAAACGATTGTCCCAATACGAGGAGATGAAATAGCCCGCTACGACTTCCGGATGTTCGGGTTCTTCGGCCAAAAGAGAATCGAAACTTTTTTGCGCCTTGTCGAAATCCCCGTCGCTTAAGTATTGATTGGCTTCTTCTAATTTTCTGGAAAAGGACATGGAGGATTCATTCTTTCACTTGGAATCCGGTGGAGTTCCACCGGATGAATTTGAGGTCGGATCAGTGGGTTGCTTTTTTGTCGTGATGTTTGCTGACTTGTTTTACGATCTTATCTTCCAAGCCGTCGATGCAAGCGTAGATATCCTTGTTCGAATTTTGTGCGTTGAATTTGTTTCCGTCTCCGTGGAGATTCAGATTGGCGCTGACTTCTCCGTGAATCATTTCAAAAGAGATCTCGAAAGACTGAACCGTATGAAGATATTTGGAAACTCGATCCAATTTACTGTCTGCGTATTCCTCGGCCGCTTTCGAATGATCTACGTTCTTCCAGTTATAATTTATTTTCATAGGCTGCTCCGAATTGTTTTTTTATACCGGATAAATTTAGACGACAGTGGGAGTCAGAAAACTTCAAAATCCGGAATTTCAGGTTAGTCTTGAAAGGAGAAGAGTCAAATCAAAAAAAATCCCGCCCTTTCGGGCGGGCCAAGTCAGTTAGAACTAGAGATGGGATGAATTAGTGGGCTCGGTGTTTGATTACTGAGCGTTCGCAACATTCTCCATATGGATGGAACAAGCTTCTTGGTATTTTTTATAAGCTTCTTCCTCGGCGTTCAGGGCGGAATCGATATCCCCGATTTTCTGATAGATAGAAATTACGTTTTTGATGTTCTCCAGAGCCTGGCAGGATTTACCTTGGCGGAACTCGGAGATGGATTTGAGATAGAGAACCAGCGCGTAGCCTGCGGATTCTTTTTCTCCCATTTTCTCACGAACGGTGAGAGATTGGTTGTAGAGGTCGATCGCGGAATTGTAGTCTCTGACTTTTTGTTTCAGACTTCCCAAGGCGCTCAGCTTATTCGCTAATTGGATTTCATTCTCTGGTGTAAACTTATTAAGCTCTTCCTCGACCTTTTGGGCCTCTGGCATTGCATACAGTCCAGTAAAAATGCTTAAAAAGAGAGCAATTGTCGTAAACTTGTTCATCTTATCACCTCAGTTCCAGTGTTCTGTCTATATATATGCAAGTGCCGTGCCAGAATTTCGGTGAGATTCTTAGATTCTTTCTTTTTTTTTCTCGTTTTGCTTGGGGCCTCTTAAAATAGTCGAAACCAAGCATTCTGCCGGATGATCGCGCTGCTTTTTGGTTTTCAAAAAGGGTGAGGAAAGTCCGGACACTGGGAAACACGGGACCGGGTAATGCCCGGAATTCAACCCTTGAGAGCAATTTCAGGGGAACGAGTATGGAAAGTGCAACAGAAAGGATACCGCCGTCGGGGAATCCGGCGGTAAGGGTGAAATGGCGGGGTAAGAGCCCACCTCCGATTCCGAGAGGAATCGGGAACGGTAAACCCTCCCGGGTGCAATCTCAAATAGGCGGCCTTTTTGCCGTTTCCGCGGGGCCGCGGGTAGAGAGCAAAGACTCCGATCGGTAACTTTCGGAGCAAGATAAATGGTCATCCATCTCTTAACGGAGAGGACAGAATCCGGCTTACAGGCAGAGTGCGTTTTTGTTTTCATTAAAAAGCGTCTGGCTGAAGGAGCGCAGCGACTTCGGCAGAGTGCGTTTTGTTTTCATTAAAAAGCGTCTGGCTGAAGGAAGCGCAGCGACTTCGGCAGAGTGCGTTTTGAATATTATATTTTTTGTATGAGTTTTCGCGATGCCTAAACCGATTCGATATCAATACAGTTATTCCCAGAAAGTGGCTTGGGGAGATATGGACGCGTTCGGACATGTGAATCATGTCGTTTATGCGAAGTATTTTGAAAACGCCCGCGCCAATTACTTTACGGATCTCAATCTTTGGGACACTCCCGATCGTCCATCCGAAGGCGGACCGGTAATCACTCACATCGACGTGGATTATCGTAAACAGGTTCGTTATCCCGATACTCTGGATATAACGATGCAGGTGGACGCAGTGACTTCCCGGTCGTTTCATATCTCTTGTACGATGTGGAACCAAGAAGGGGATTGTGTCGCGACCGCCAAGGGAGAATTTCTTTGGTTCAACTTTGCTACACAGAAACCTGCCTTGCTTCCGGAGATTTATAAGAATCTATTCTTTCAGGAGCAATCGTAACAATTCATAACGAATTATAATCCGTGATTCGAATTCGGATTCGAGAGAACGCGCGGGCGAAAAACGGCTTGCCTTTCTATTTAAAACGAAGAACTTCTGCGGATCATGTGTGATACGTTCGTTGCCACACCTTCTTTTACCGGAACCGGTTCTATGATCTTTGGGAAGAATTCAGATCGTGAACCGAACGAAGCGCAGGCGTTGCTGCGCGTTCTTCCTCGAACCGGGGAAAAACAAACCCGCTGCACTTACATCCAAGTTCCCGGCGTAAAACAAACACTCGAAGTGATTCTTTCCAAACCCTTTCAGATGTGGGGAGCGGAGATGGGAGCGAACTCCTCCGGCGTTGTCATCGGCAACGAAGCGGTCTTTACGAAAATTCCCTTTGAAAAAAAGAATCAGGGTTTGACGGGAATGGATCTCTTGCGTCTTGCATTGGAAAGAAGCGACAACGCGGAAGCCGCGCGTGAAACGATTCTTCAGTTGCTCGAACAATTCGGACAAGACGCTTGCGGGGGTTATACGAACTCGTCCTTTTACTATCACAATAGTTTTTTGATCGCGGATTATCGAAACGCCTTCGTGCTCGAGACCGCGGGAAAATTCTGGGCTTGGAAAAAGATCGAAGGGTTTTATTCGATCTCCAACGGGCTTACGTTGGAAAACGATTACGACGCGATTCATCCGTCCGCGATCGAATACGCGGTTCAAAAAGGTTGGGCGAATCACGGCGAACCGTTTTCGTTCCGCAAAGCGTTCTCGGACTCTTTCTTTACTTTTTTCAGCAAGTGTAAGGTAAGAAGGGCGAGAACTGCCTCGATGGGAACATTCAAAAAAGGGAATTTAGACGCGAAGGCCGCGATGGAAATTCTCAGACAGGAAGGGGAACCGGGAAGCGCAAGCGGACGTTTTTATCCTTCTTCCTCGGACATGGGTTCGGTTTGTCTGCACGCGACCGGTCCAATTACGCCTAACGGTACGACCGCTTCTTTGGTGGCCGAGTTGAAACCGAAAACTTCTCAGAACCGTTTTTGGTTTACGGGAGCGGCGATTCCTTCGATCTCCTTGTTTCTTCCGGCGGGATTTCCGGGCACAACGTTTTTAGAAAAGAATTTCGAACAACCGGGCGCGGCATTGGACACTTCCCTTTGGTGGACGCACGAAAAATTCTATCGGGAGATTCAGAGGTTTTATCCGGACGCAAAAGCTCTGGTGGAACCGAAGATCGATTCCTTGGAAAACACATGGTTTCAGGAATTGAAGGGTCTGGAAAAAAAATCCGACCCTTCCAAGGCCTTGGATGAACTGAGCGAAAGAGCCGCGAGAACGGCTCTGCAAGAATATCGATTGTGGAACGCGAATTTGGTCCACGAACTCAAAAAACGCAAGCCCAAACAAGCATTCGCTCCCTTGTATCGGCTTCAGTGGTCCCTCTGGAATCAAAAGGCGGGGATCAGCGTCTCTTAGCGCTTGCCTTTCGGATCTTCATGTTGATGAGTTCCACGCCGAGTGAGAACGCCATCGAAAAGTAGACGTATCCTTTCGGAATGTGGAAGTGAAGGCCGTCCGCGAACAACATCGCTCCGATCATGATTAAAAACGCAAGCGCGAGCACCTTCATAGTAGGGTGTTCGTTGATAAAATCGCTGACGGTTCCCGAAAAGATCAACATCACGACCATCGACAAGACCACGGCCGCAACCATCACCTGAAATTGACCGGAAAGCCCGATTGCCGTTACGATGGAGTCCACGGAAAAAATGATGTCCAAAATGATAAGCTGAACGATCACACCCCAGAAAGAAATTTTTTCCTTCTTCGATTTGGAATCGTCCTCTTCGATTCCTTCCACCTTGCCGTGAATCTCGCTGGTACTTTTTGCGATGAGGAATAAACCTCCCCCGAGCATAATCAAATCCCTTCCGGAAATTCCGAAATCGGCGACGGTCAAAAGAGGGGAAGTCAGGGAAGCCAACCAACTGACCGTAAACAACAAACCGATTCTAAAACCGAGTGCAAGAATCAACCCTATGTTTCTTGCTTGATTTTGTTGGTTCTTGGGAAGTTTTCCGGAAACGATGGAGAGAAAGACGATATTATCGATTCCGAGAACGATTTCCATCAAAGTCAGGGTCAAAACGGCGACGACTTTATCGAGTGTGAGTAATTCCATGCTTGCAATTAATTTTTCGAAAACGAAGAAATCAATCGATTTACAAGGAAATTTAAGGAGGCATACTGGAAGTATGGAATTTCTTCCGGAGAGTTTCAAGACAAGGGAAGCGGTCGGAATTCATCTGAGGAGCAAGACGATTCTTCCCTGTCTGCCCCACCGACTTAGTCTTTTGGTTTTTCTACGTCATTCGGGTTGTATTTTCAGCAGGGAAGCGATCCACGATCTTAAGGAGATTTCCGAAATCTGTCTTTCATTCCCCCCCGTTCTGTTTTTTTTCCCGGGCCAGTTAAAGGATGCGGAAGAATTCTTTTCCGGGGTTTGGGAAGAGGCAAGCGTCGTCGCCGATGCAAAGACGGAATTTTACAGCGATCTGGGTTTGGAGACGGCGAACTTGGTTCAACTCGCCGGTCCCGAGGTTTTGATCGGAACGGCGAGAGCGACGTTAAAAGGACATTTTTACGGAATCCCGGGCAGCAATCCTTTGCAGATGCCCGGAGCGTTCTTAGTGGTTCGGGACCGGATCGTTTGGGAACATCGATACAGACATATCGGAGATCATCCCGATTGGAAAAATATTCCGGGAGTCACTCTGCTGCCGGGCGCGGAATTCGGACCCGACGTAATGCCCGCCTAACTCGCGTTTAACGAACTACCGTGACCGAACAGGTCGCGTGATGAACGATCCGATCCGAAACCGAACCGACCAGAAATCTTCCCACAGCGGAAAGACCTCTCGAACCGATCACAATCATATCATAATTTCCTTTTGCTGCGGTTTCCACGATCGTGTCGGCCGGGTATCCTTCCAGAACCAAACGATCCCATTTGATTTCGGGCGATTCGTCCAAAGGAGAATGGATCTTTTCGAATCTTTGTTCCGAAATCCACTTCACTCTGTCCTTTCCTTCGGGGGCTTTTTCGTAATAACCGGGAAGCGGACCGAATTCTTCGACGACTTCCAAAACCGTAAGACTCGCGTTCGCCGCCTTCGCGATCGCGATTCCCATCTCCAGCGCCTTTTTGGAACTCTCCGAACCGTCCACGGGGACTAAAATTTTTTTGATGAATCTTTGCATATTGTTTCTCTTCGCAAAGAGTGTATCCCTCTCGAACGCGTTTTCCAATCAAAAAATTGCGGATTTTAGGCTTTCAAGGTTTGATTTTGATCAATCGGAGAATTCTCCCTTTATGAAAAAAATTGGACGTCGGCGGATCGGGACGAATTTTTACCGACCATGCAAGACACAACCGAATTGGATCGTATATTCATAAATTCTTATTTAACGTATAAGAACACGGGAAACACGAAGGCGCTGATCGAACAGGCGGAGTTTTGGATACGGAGAATCGCGGTTCACAAATATTCTCTCGACGAGGACGGACGATCGGAAGTCCTTATCAGGTTCATTCAAAAAATTGAATATTTTTCGGAATTGTACGAAACGCGTAGGTTCAAGAATTTTCCGGCGTATGCGATCGTGTTCCTAAAACACCTCGTTTTAAACCAGTGGAAAAAGGAGATTCGTTTCCGCAAACGGGAAGCCGTTACGTTCGAGGCGCACGACCTTCCGGGCCGGATTTCGGACGAACCCGATTACGAAACGAAAACATCCGTACATCGTATCTTTCTGAACGAAACCCTGCGCGGTTTCGATCCGAGAGCGGTTTTGATCTTCAAACTCAAACACAATTTATTCCTTGAGAGAGGAGAAATTCTTCTTTTGAAAAGCGTTCTCCTCGCATCCGGAAATTCCGTCCGTGATTTCCTCAAAGAAAGGGCGGAAAAAAGATTCGAGGCGCGAAGGCGCGAGCTGGCCGTTTTGGAAAGAATGGAAATCAAACAGCAGATTCTTTTTTCAAAAGGGAACGGAGCCGCGGATGTTTTGTTGCGATCCAAGGAAAAGCTGAGAAAAAAGCTTTTGAAAACGGAAACGATCTACACGCACGAGGAGATTTCGTTCTGGTTCGGTTGGAGCTATTCCGCGGTCAAGAGGCTTTATCGTCGTGCGTTGGATTTTTTGATTCTTTCCGGAAAGGATCTTCGTTTTGTTCTCGTTCCGGAGGAGGAGAAGGACGCCGCCTAATCGGGATTTTACGTCTGTAATTTTTGTGTCAGAATGCGGTCTTTTTGGAATACGGAGTGGAAAAAAAATTTCCTGAGGATTCTTCTCGGAATCGTGTTCGCACAAAAAAACCTTCGTCCGATGATAATGTGTAGATCGAACGAGTCGCGTTCGAATGATTGTCTTCGATTTTTAGAAAAAGAGCAGAGAATGAATCAGTTAGAATCCCGTAGATTACGATGGAAATTGACCGTAGGTTTGGAGTTGTTGACTTCCATCCTCGCCGTTCCGCTTGCCGTATTGTTTATCATTTCCGCGGGAGGATACGACTTCGATCAGTCGATCGCTTTGATCGTCGCGTCCACGATTTCACTCTTCACTTCGTTCGTAGTTCCGTCCGTCCGATTTATGATTCTCGGAAAGCTTCTGAAAAATCTGGAAGACAAACAATGGTTCGCTCTGAATTCGAAGGAGCGATCCGACGTCAAAACGAGGATTCTCAACTTTCCTTTATACAACACCGTTTTCTACGTCGTTCAATGGAGTTACGGGATCTTCTCCGCATGGAGAATCATGCATTTATTCTTTCAACCTACCGTTTTGGAATCGATCCCGTTCTTGTTTTTGCCGGCGATCATCTATCCTATATTAGGAGTTTCGCATTTCTTTTTAACGGAATCCGTCTTCGTCGACGTTCTGGAATCGGAAAGATTGAACGAGGTTCAGACCGATTCCGATAAGATCAGAAACGTGGGGGTTCACGCGAGAATTTTCAGCACGATCGCTTCGATCGCCATGCTTCCGATCATCATCCTCGGATTTCTGTTGTTCGAGGAAACGTCCGGTTGGATCAAACTCGGAGACGTTACGATTCCTTTGATTCTCACCCTTGTATTCATGCTCATCGCCGTCGGAGTCGCCTCGTATCAGCTTTCCTTGACGATCCGCAGAAATTCGCAAAACATGATTCATATTTTCGGAGAGATGTCGGGCGGGAATCTGACGCACGTTCTTCCCATGGTTTCGAGCGACGAACTCGGTTCCAACAGCCGGGCTTTGAACGACTTTGTTAAGCGACTTCGCATTATCGTAAAAAGCGTCGTTCGAGAATCGGAAAAACTTTCCGGGAGTTCCAAATCGCTCGGAGAAAATACGAGGGAATTATCCAGAAAGATGCAGGATCAGGCCGCTTCCACCGAACAGATGAGTTCGGGTGTGGAAGAAATCGCGGCTTCGATTCATTCCACGGCGTCTCGGGCCGAAAGTCAGACTCAGATCGCAAAAAAGGCTCAGTCTTCGCTCGCGGAGTTGGAAGGAAGAATTCGTCAGGTTCACATGGCCTTGTTGGAAACCAAAGGCGACGCCGATCGTATGAAGGATGAAACCAGAAGCGGAGAAGAGGCGTTACGCGGAACGCAGAAGGCGATGGAGGCGATCGAAGAAAGCACGGCAAAGATGGGAGCGACCGTTAACGTGATCCGCGATATCACGGATCGAATCGGATTACTTTCTTTGAATGCCGCGATCGAAGCCGCAAGAGCCGGAGAAGCGGGAAAAGGGTTTGCCGTCGTAGCGCAAGAGATCGCAAAACTCGGCGAACAAACGCAGGAGAACGCGAAACGAATCACGTCCGCGATCACCGAGGCGCTCAACGCTACAAAAAGCGGAAGGCAAGTCATCGAGTCCACGCAGGCCGCGTTTCAAAAAATCGGAGAAACGGTCGGGACCACTTTGGATCGCGTATCCGAAGTCGCATCGTTGTCCGATTCTCAATTGACCGCGAGCGAACAAGTCAAGTCCGCGTTTGCGGATCTTTCTCTTTCTTCCGATGAGATCCGAAATCATACGCAGGAACAAGCGCAGACTTCCACCGAATTCTCCAAAACCATCGTATCCATTTCGGAAACGACCGAGTTTTTAAATCAAGTCGTGACGCAGATCGACGAACTCGCGATTCAATTGAATTCGCAAGCGGGAAAACTCAAGTCGGAAGTGGAATTCTTTAAAACGTAAGAAGGGCCGCTTTAAAGATCGTTTGCGCCCGACGACCCGTAAGCCGGCGTTTTTAAGAATCGATTCAGCCATCCGATCACGGTTCCAAAGATCAAACTCGCCACAATCAAAGGAACCAGATGATCGTATTGTTTCGGAATGACGACTAACGTGATGAACCAGGGTAGATTCAAAAGTTCCGTTAAAAGAACCGCGGAAAGAACTTTGGGAAGACCGATTTCCGCGACGCTTACGATAAAACCGCAGGAAAACCAAAACAACATCGCTTGAATTAAAATCAAAATTCCCGCGTTCGGGTCCGCCGCTCCGATTAAAATCCCTTCTAAAGCCGCCGCAGCGAGTCCTACGATCGCAGCGTTTCGTGTTCGAATCCAATTTAGTTTCATAAAAACCGCCTTTGTTTTTGTTCATCTTCGCAAAACGGGAACGCAGGTAAAACGAAAACGTTTCTTGGAATCATTTTATAAAACTAGAATATACTATATTTATAAGATTCACGTCGAAAGCCGTCATATATCGAGACCGCGGTTCTTCTTTAATTCAAAAAAACGATCTCCTTTGAAACCGCATGAGGCGACAAATTTCTGGAACGAACGACATATTTTTGGGAACGTGGAAACCGTTCCCTTATTCAATCCTGAGCAACCGGTTTTTACGGTCTTTGTTGTTTCTTTCAGAAAAAGAGATCAACATCGATCGAAAGGAAAACCCATTCAATGCAGAACTCGAATGTTACCGCGGAAGAACCGTTGCTTTTTCGCAAACAGGAATACTTTACGGAAGTACGTTGGCAGGAGATCGATCAAAACAAACACGTAAACAATATCGTGTTTTTAGGATATTTCGACGAAGCGAGATTCAGGGCGATGGTTCAATCGGGAGTCGATATGAACCGTTTGCTCAAGGAGTTCGGAATCAGTCCGGTTCTTACGAAGGTGGAATTGGAATACAAAAACGAACTCACGTATCCGGAGAAAATCCGAATCGAATCCAAGATCCGATTTGAAGGAAAGATAAAGGCTTTTCACGATCAGTATGCGTATCGTCTTTCCGACGGAAAACTCGTGGCCGTTTGCGTGGCGCATTGGTTTTTTATGGACATACACAAACGAAAACCCGTTCCATTTGCACAGATCGGGATCGACGCGATCAATCCTGCGTCCACCGTGTTAAATTAGAAATCGGTCATCGAATCGGATTCTGGTTTTCTGAATCCGATCCAATTAAAGAATTTTCCAGCCCTTGTCTTTCAGCTTGGTTTTAAAATGGGAGAATTCTTCTTTGATCGAAGCGACCGCTTTGAAACCCGCGTCGATTCCGCGATTGATAGAGCGCGTGAGTTTTTCCGCGCTTGTGGTCACCATCGAAAGTTCCTGTTGAGAAGGGGAGATCACCTGGATTCTTACGTCCTTAGGAGGATATTTTAGAATCTGAATCGCGCGGTTGTACATCGTGTGATGCACTTTCGTAATCATGTGATTGAGTTTGTTGTTGGAAGGATAGGCAAGCCATCCGGAAAACTTAGAGATCGGATCCGAAAATTCGTTCTCGTTGGTATTTAAGACAACCGTAATATCCTTGTATCCCGCTTCGATCACCTTCTCCACGGGAATCGGGTCCGCGATTCCGCCGTCCCCGTAAAATTGCCCGTCGAGTTTCCACTTTCCCCGCGTGGCGATCGGAAGAGAAGTCGCCGCTTTCAAAAGATTGAGCGCGTTCGCCGCGGAAGCTTTGATGTATTCCGTCTGCAGTTTTGCGAGATTGGTGACTGCGACATACAAGGGAGGGGATTCTTTTTTGTCGAAGTTCTCCGATGGAAGTCTGTATTTTTGTCCGAATAAAAAATCGATCAGATATTCCTGATCCAGGACCGTCTTCCCTTTGAACGGATGCAGAAAGGAAATAAATTTATTCCCGATCAATTCCTTCTTCCAAATGTCCAGAATGCGAATGGATTCTTCATGACCTTGTTCGTAACCCGCCGCATAATACGCGGCCGAACACGAACCCGAGGAAACTCCCACGATGAGATCGAAATGAGTGGAAGGAATGTATTGATGCAATGCGGCCAAAACCCCGCCCGCAAACGAGCCTTTCATTCCGCCCCCGGCCACGATGAGCGCGGTGGAATTCTTTCCGGGTTTCGGGAGAATGTGATTGTTTCCCGGAAAGGATTCTTTGCCCGGAGTGAAATAAGAACTCATACGTTCAGAATTTTTAGGTTGAGGATTCTTTCAACGAGGATACGATCGATTCGTCTATTTTTTGCGGAAAAGTTGAATCGGAAACGATTCAAGGGAGAATTCTTTTTTTCCGTCAATCGATGCCCGATTATAATTCAGGTTGAAAGAAGGAAGTCATGCAAACACGTTATGCAAACTTTACGTCTCAAAAAGAATTCTTGAAGTTCGTTCTTTGCTTTTGTCTTTTGAGTTTAGCCGCGGAATCGATTTCGGCCCAGTCGTCCGAAAAAAATCCGTCGAAAGAAAACGCTAAACCTTCCTTCGAACTTCTTCTTAAGCGTCAGACCTACGAATGGATTCCTTATGATTTTACTTCGTATACGGAACGTCCTTGGACGGAAACCTCGATCAAAACGGATTCTGCAAAACAGAATCAAAAAGTAATCGTTCCGTTCGTCTTTCGATACGATCATTCCGAAAAGAAATTCCGGATCGAAATTTCCGCATATGAAATCGAATTGGCAAACGCGAATACGATCGTAACACAAGCGGAAGCCGCCGGTTATGAAACGAGAAGACAATATTTCAATCCGATGATCCGGTCCGAAGCGGAGTTCAATCTATTTCGAATCGTGGAAGCGAGCGAAAACTGGAGGTTCTTTCTCGGTTTAGGAATTCGGAATATTAATAAATACAAATACGGCTATTATCTTCGCGAAGGGGCTTATCAGGAATATTTTTACACGTACGGACCGCAAGCCGCGTTTCGAACCGATTATCGGATCGCGGAACGATTCTTTCTAAGTTTCGCGTTCGATCTTTTTTATACCGAAGGAAACCGCTTTTACAAACCGACAACCACGACCTTGGATTCGATCGTCGTTTCCAGCGGAAGTTCCGGAGTTCGCGGAATCTATCGAGGAAGCGAAATCGACGTTTCGATCGCGTATCAAATTTCGGAATCGTTTAAATTCTACGTAGGTTACAGCTATATCGATTCTTATTTTAGCTATTATGGATTCAATCAAACGGATCTGAGTTTCGGGAATTCCCAAAATTCTCCGTTTCAAACGGGAACGAACGGCGCTTTTCAGATCGAGAATGGATTACGAATTTCTCATACGATTCATTCGGGAAGTTTCGATCGTTTGCGCGGCGCGTATTTGGGGCTTTCGGTGAATTTTTGAGAAGCGTATCAATTACGTCCTTTCGCATTTTGTCCTTCCTTCTCTTTCTTAAGTTTCGAAGAGAAGGAAGAATTTTAGAATTTAATTACATGCGCCTGAGGCGATTGTTCCTCCTGCATAGTAGACGAGTGTAGCGTTATTGTAGTTTACTATGTCTGCGCCGTAGCCGGAATAACCCGTTTGAGTCGTAGGGGGCATGTGATCCCAAGCGTTGCTCAGAGCATACAATGTTTGTCCGCTCACACCGGCTCCCAACTCTAAGTCTTGGTGAATATTGCAGGAGAATGTATTTCCACCGACGCTTCCCGTCGTTCCTTGTCCCAAATCCAGATTTATGTAAACGCTCTTTATTCCGATGTTATTCTGAGTGATTGTGTTGTTCTCGACTTTGTTGACTTTATTTGGACTCCCTGAATAGTCCGAAATGCCGTTGTAATTGGAGCGGAAAGAGTTTCCATTAATGATATGTCCTCCATAGTTTGCGGGATTAGGACCGTATCCATTGATATGAATTCCGTGTCCGCCGAAAACTCCTTCGATCGTATTATTCCCCACCTTTGCGGCATACGCGCGATACAATAAAACGGTTGTTGAATATACCGTGTTGTCGAACGGTTTTGGATTGGTTAACTTGAACCCTGCAATTTGACTATTGTTTCTCAGGACCAATGTTACATTGTTGTAACCGGAAGAATTGTCGACTCCGTTTCCCGAAATTAAAGTAACTCCTGTTTTAGGAGTGGTTCCCGGCGGCCCCGCATATAGGGAAGAGGAACCTCCTATGAGACCTTTTCCGTTGAAATCGCCGTATACATTGACATCTTGCGGAATCGTGATCGGAAACGTTTCTCCGATAGCTCCACTATAAGTACCTGGTGCAACCGCTATCACCTTAATGTTGTTAGTTGTCGAAGCCAAAATTGCCTTCGTGATCGTACGGAACGGCGCGGCTTTTGTTCCCGAGTTCGTGGTGTCGTTTCCGGAAATTGAGTCCACATAAATGGTGGGAATTGTAATGACCGACTCGGAAGATCTTTGCTCTTGATTCACTTCGATCTTTGATTGTTTTCCGTTGACAATCGCTAAAAGCATCTGAGATGTTTTGCCGCTTTCTCCATTTTCACCGACACATCCGATCGACAGCAATGACGCTGCGATAAAGAAAT
The DNA here is from genome assembly GCF_003545925.1 of Leptospira yasudae. Taxonomy (NCBI): domain Bacteria; kingdom Pseudomonadati; phylum Spirochaetota; class Leptospiria; order Leptospirales; family Leptospiraceae; genus Leptospira; species Leptospira yasudae. Next base: position 95,300 of record NZ_QHCU01000009.1, read on the forward strand.
AAATTTGTTTCATGCGAATTCTCCTTTGAATAAAGGATTCGTTGAGAGCGAATCCTCGTGAGCTTATAACAATGAGAGAAAACTTTTTGCCTAGAAAAAGACGAGTTGTTGGTCTTTATGGAAAAAATATGATAATTTTTCCTGAACAAAGATCAAACATAGAATATAATAATTACTATATATAATTATTTTTGTATATATTCGACTCTATCGCCTTTCTTAATTTGTGGAGATTGAAGAAGGGGCTTCGTTCTGTTTTGTTTTGAAATTAAATCGATAGCGACTATTCTTTTTTGTAAATAGAATTTCGAACGTTGTGTTTTAAAAATCAGTTGAAGGAGTGCGAAAGTTGTAGTGACGCTTCGGAAAATTATTATTTCCTATTTTGTTTGAGTTTGGATGTTTGTAGCACGAACTAATTGTTCCTTTTGGAAAACATGGGTTCTATTTTTTACGATAATATTCTAATTCTCGAATATGTTTCTCGGTCGCTTATTTATTCCCGATCCTGGATTGACGGAAGGAGTCCCGGTCCTTTTTTAAACTTGAAAATGAAATCGATTTCGCAGCTATTTATGAATTTTTACTCGAAAACACGGATAAAAATCCTCTTAAAAAAAGGAATAAAATCGGAACAATTTTTGTAAAAAGGGTTTGACCGGGTGGGTGACGTAATTAGT
>NZ_QHCU01000010.1 GCF_003545925.1 Leptospira yasudae
AATCTATAGCAAAGAATAGAAAGTCTCGATCTCGTTGCTTTTGAGTTAAAGCGTTAAGATTTTTCTAGTGTGATAACCCTTTCTCCACAATGGCTCGTTACAACAATTTTTGGAAACCAAAGAAATGGAGATTATGAAAGGAGTGTGGGAATTATGAAACTGAAAATCTTGACATTGCTTTTACTGAGTTTGCTGAGCATTGATTGCCAGATCGGAACGCGTGTAGATGCTTGCAAATCAGATTTAAAAAGAGATTATTCGGCTAGTTTTTGTGAAATATTAAACATAGCACCACTTGCAAGGAGCAGTGATGGAACGAACACTGATGGAATAAATAATCTTATTATTGGATGCTTATTATACCATGTTAAGGTAAAGGAGTGCGAAAAGGAAGGGAATCAATACGTACCTGCTTTGTATAGCAAAGAATAGAAAGTCTCGATCTCGTTGCTTTTGAGTTAAAGCGTTAAGATTTTTCTAGTGTGATAACACTTTCTCCACAATGGCTCGTTACAATAATTTTTGGAAACCAAAGAAATGGATATGAGAGTATATTTCGTAAAATTGATAGTAATAAGTTTAATTTACTTGGTTTTTTCAAATTGTTCTATTGGATCCGCTAGAGATGCATGTAAGAATAATTTGAAAAAAAGAAGCTTGTTCGAGCCAAGTGATGACAGTTGTGAGTTTGTTGTCGTTGTAAGTCCATTGACTGCCGAAGGCTCAACGATTCCCGAAAGTTTTGATGCACGAAAAAATGCGTTATTGACGACATCCATGCTCAACTGTTATCAATATTACGAAAAACTTCAAGAGTGCAATAAAGTGGAGAAGAAATATCTTCCCGCAATATATAGTAAAGAATGATTGGCTCTGAAAAAGCACTGAGATCTTCATATTACATACTTTGCATATTTATGGCTTTGTTTATGAGCTGTTTTATAGGTTCAAGGCGAGATGCCTGCAGATATAATTTAAAGGAATCCTCAGGTGCGGCGGATTGCGAATTGTTGACAATATCGGCTTTTGTCCCATCGCAAGAGGCTACCAATTCGAATGTGCTTTCTGCACTGATGCTAAGTTGCTATCAATACTATGAAAAACTTCAAGAGTGTGAGAAGGAAGAATATAAATACATGCCTGCTATTTACGGAATCAATTCTAATCCTACGTCGGACGCAATTGCTGAAAGGATAGTTAGGGAAAAATGATCCCATGAAATTAAAAATATTACCTTTGATTCTTTTGCTTTTGGTTTCTTGCATTGCTGACTCAGAGAGGGTAAATTGTCGAGAGGATTTAGATAGTATTACTTTTGAAAGGGATATGATCTTAACCTTGTTGCTATCGGAGGCAGGAAAGGACAAGGTAAGTGAAGAGTAATATGCAGCAAACAAGTCATTGAATTTCGCATATTACTATTTATTAAATGAGAAATCGCTTGAAAAGGAGCGAAGATGTGAGGGTGACTTTTTCCTTAAGCTTTTTTCCCCAGAATCAAAGGATTTAAAATAAGATTCAGCTTCCGCGTTAAGGATCGATGCGTGGTCAAGTTATTGCTTCGACTAAAGAGCAATGAGTTTAAAAAAACTCTAATAACTTGACCGAAGCGGAGAGCCTGTGCCGCGTTCAGCGGCAACGCCCCAGTTTTTTCTCTTAGCGATGGGATCGAACTTAGCATCAGGAGTTCCGAATGCGCTTAAAATTTCAGAAGTATATGATTATGGCTCTTTTACTTCGAAAAATGTAAATGGTAGTTTGTGAAAAAGTATTTACTCATCTTTAGTTTCTGTTTTATAAACTGCTGGACTTATAATACTTATAAGTTTTCAGAAATTACGATTCATCCTGTTTGCTTAGGATTAGAAGAAAAGAAAAAAGTAGTATTAGTTGTGAACTATGATATTTATAGGAATGGCGAGTTAGGTAAATATGCAAATCTCTTTTCAAAAATGCACAATTCAAATTTCTTTAAGGAAATTAAAGAATTAATAGAGGATACCGGATATTTCGTCGTAATTGGATCTGATCCGTCAACAAAGGATTACGATTTTAAGATCGAGGCGCGATATTATGAAAATGCTGAAGGAGGTTATAGGGAAGTAAATTTCTTCGGATTTTCTCAGACGAGGGCTTCAACTAAAGTTGGAGGGACACGGAGCGTGAATATTCGCATAGAGGATGAGGAAGGTAAGGAGATAATTCATTCTGAAAAGTATGATAAATACGGGCTAATCAATCCAATTCTTTTTAATTTAGCTTTTTTAATCGAATTACCTCCAGCGATAGCACGGGAAAGGATAAACATTGCGAATATGAAAAAGGCGGCCGTTTATGAAGTCGTCACTGAATTAAAAAATAAGAATTTGGTCCCTTGAATTTTCAAATGATGTATTTAAGGTATTCCATTCTAAAGTTTAATTTTGCATTTGGAGCGGTTGCGATTTTATTTATACCAGCCACCTCTTTTTAGTTTAGATATTCGTGAGATTACCGTTTTACGAATTATGAAATAAGTGAAGAATCTAAGCTATGTTTTAAAAAGTTAGACGAATGTAAATCTGAATGTTTGCGTTCCTATCCAAATAGAAGTGATTTAAGACAGTCGAAATGTCGTTATTATTGTGTGATCGATATTAAAGAGAAGTGCGAAGCGCCCGTATATTATAAGTCAAATCGAATATAGAATTCTTTTTTTATTTTGGATAACCCCATTTACTCGGACGGCCCCAAGAGATTGTAGACGGATATTGTAGTCCCTTTATGGCGTTTCTTTATGAATTCTACAGCATTTCGAAGTCCTGTTGAATTCTTAATTGCATGAATTTCCGAGGGTGTGAAAAATCTTTTAAGTTTCTTTTCCACTTCCCGAATTTCTTCGTCAGTAAGTTCGGGCGGCGTCATGTTTTTAAAGTTTGAAGACAAAAAATCCTCCACAGGTCTTAAAGATAAGATTGTAAAAAAGTAAATAGGAATAAGAAGCCCAATTCTACTAATTCTCCTTTGAAAAATGCTAATAAGGCACATTTACCAATTCATTTAACTTCGCTTATATTGCTTACTATCTCTTTCAGAAGGCCTTCCTTTTTTCTTTGCTGAACGATTGTGTTTAATTCCGAGACTAGAAAGATATTCGAATGTCGGTGGGTTAAAAATGTCTCCGTGAAACGCGAGATAAACAGAAGTGTAGCAGATACAAAGTCCTTTTTTCTCTAAAGCCTTATGAACATGAGCGATTGGTTTTTTTATTCCAATGGCGCGTATCGCATCTATAAGTTCCTGGCCATGCAAGGGTTTGTCGCTCGCCAAATTCGAGTTTGTTTCCATGTTTTTGTTATTTTCCACATAAGCATTTCGTTCGAAAAAGACGGGAATTCCGTTTTGAATGCGTTTTATGATCCGAATTGGGATTCGAAGGTTAAGACTTTTAGATTGCATAATTATACTTTTAAAATTTACTTACCCTGAATTTAAGAAACGACTCTTATGTTTATAAAAGCATAATATGCGTTAACGCATAAATCAACAAAAAAATATCCGCAGATGCATAATTTTGACATTTCAATTCAGCTCCGAAAATTGATGAAAATCAGAGGTTGGACACAGGAAGAACTCGCGAAAATTGGAGGAGTAAACCAGTCGTCGATTAGTCGATATATGCAAGGCGCTCTTCCGGCCTTGGATTTTATTATAAATTTATATAAGAATAAAAGAGTCGATCCGATTATCTTCGTTCGAGATTTCGAGGAAGATACCGTAAAATTTGATGTTATTGGTGAGCGATTGGTTGAGGATGTCTCGCAGTTCCTTCGTTTTTTGAAAAACTCACCGGATGCTTTGGAGTTATTTTGGAAAATTTATAATCTGGATGAAGTAGGGAGAAAAGCTGTTATTGCTTTCGTAGATAGAATCCTAGAGGAATAAAGGACTTCTCGCTGTTTGCAAGATAGCAATAAATCTCATCTGTTGTTAGTTCGGAGTTTATTTGTAAGTGAGTGAAGTTTTGAATAATTCTCGCGACAACATTTTTTCTCAACCGAAAAAGGGCTCTTTGGTAGCTAACGGAATCAACTTTTCTGTAAATGAAAATATTCGTTTTTGCAACAATTGAATTTGTTTGAATTAAGTTCTCGAAGCCTGAGGTTTCAAAAAGATTGATTCGTGTGATCCCTATAGACCATATTGCAGTAGCGATTGTGCATCCGATCGGTGCAATGAAATTATACTCTGGAAGGCCGTAGAATTTTAACAAAACTGAAAAAACTCCAATAAAGCAAAGCCACAGGAAAACTCCGACGGAAATATAAACAATACGAACTCGATCCAGTCCTCTTCTTCTTTTAAATCCTAAACATAACACAAAAACTGAATATAAGAGACTCAAGACTCCACCAATTACGAAATAATCGTAGAGGAACCCGGATTCAAAAAATAATTTTGATTCGGAGATTTTCGCGTTTTTTATATAGTAATCGGAAAAACTAAATGTTACAAGCGGGAGGATATATCCTAAAAGAATCAAATAATTGCATACTTTTGAGAGTTCTTTATCAAACACATAGGGGTAGATGAATCGAACGAGGAGTAAGGGGCATGCGATCATCGGCAAAGTCATAGCCCGTGCCCAAAGTAAAGTATTGCCGGGGAAAACAAATGGAATCGCGAATAACGTATCCCAAACACCTATTAAGACGCAAAGCGCGCCAAAATCGCTGAACTCGCGTCTTTGGCGGACCGCAAAGAGGATGTATAACCCCAAAGAAAAATTAAATACTGAAGTGCTAAATAAAATTGCAGATGTTTCCAAGGTTTTTCCCTGGAAAACATTAACTTAACTCTGACGTATTTTTGCAATAATTTTCGCATAATCCGACACTTGTATTGCCCATTCGGTCGGTCGAATTTCTCCCGCTTCCAATTTGCCATAGTTTGGGTAGTAAATTGTATATGGATGATCCTTTGATTCGACCGTTCCGAAACGATTGTAGAGCCTACCTACGGACGGCCTTTCAATATCATAAAGACCAAATGTCGCGTCAAAGTTTTGTTGGACTGTATATTCAGCGCTCATAACCAAAACTCTTAATCCTGCGGTCATGTTTGAAGCAGCAAACGAATTCATTTCAGAAATATTTCCGTTGCCCAAATCTACTTTTTCTTCAGAATCTTTTCTTATTGCATATTCGATTGGAAGTCCTTCTGGACCTCGCACTAAGACGCGTGACGTTGCTACTATATTTTGTTCATCGTCAATTCCAATGAAATACTGGCTCAGGCCGTTTAAATCAAATCTTCGATCAAAATCGGCATCATAGCCTACATAACCGAGCTTTGAATACTGGTCTTGTACGAATGTTCGTGCCTTCTCAACTAATCGTGCGTTCGTTTCGTAATTGCACATTAGAAAGAGGGTTGCTTGCTTTTCGGGGTTTTGATGTTTCGTTGTTTGTGGTTCTTTGAGTTTAATATGTGACATAATATAAATATGTCACATTATTTTCATAATTCAAGCTTTTGGTAAATCCTTTCTATATTTTTTCTTAAAGGGTTTTGCGGGTATTTAAGGAATTTCGAATATTTGGTTTATGTAAGGCGCTGACGCCGACGTTTTCCATGTTATGTTCTCCTAACCGCTAAAAAAATCGATAGTTTGCCGGACTAATTTGATTCCCGAATTGACAATGCTCGATACCTAAACTAATGTGTAGGAGTGAAATTCGACGAGAATCAGCCATTCCGATCTAAGATATTATCCGATCGAGTATACCCTTTTATAAATCCAGTCCGCGCGGGGTTCCCATCGCCCGCAGCGGAATATATCGAAAGCGAGCTTAACCCTATCGATCTTCTCGTACCGAATCCGGATTCCTCTTTTTTCGGCAAGGTTCTTGGAAATTCAATGGAGGATGTTTTCGTTCGAAATGGCGACCTTATCATCGTAGACAGATCGATAGAACCGCGTAACGGACACGTCGTGGTCGGCACATACGAAGGAGCGTTTCTTACGAAAATCCTCCAAATCGAAGGAAAAAGACGAACACTCGTTTCCGGAAATCCGCTCTATCCCCCGATTCCAATCACGAACGAAAACGAATTCCAACTTTGGGGAGTAGTTAGGTGCAGTTGTCACGATTTACTTGGAGGGTGGGGTGTACGCCCTCGTTGATTGTAATTCGTTTTACTGTTCGTGCGAGCGTCTTTTCCGTCCGGAACTTCGAGACCGTCCGGTCATCGTGCTTTCAAACAACGATGGTTGCGTAATTTCGCGAAGTTCCGAAGCGAAAGCGATCGGAGTTAAAATGGGTGAACCTGCGTTTATGCGAAGAGAATTCTTTGCCGCGAATAACATTCACGTTTTTTCTTCGAACTACGCGTTGTATGGCGACCTCTCGCGACGCGTGATGAACCAATTGCGCGACTTTTCTCCGGAAATTGAGGTCTACTCGATCGACGAAGCGTTTTTAGGACTTAGCGGTTTCCCAAAAATTACGTTACCCGCGATCGCGAATAACATTTTTCAAAGAATCCCGCGAAACACCGGAATTCCGGTAAGCGTCGGCATCGGACCAACGAAAACTCTTTCGAAGATCGCGAACCACCTCGCGAAGAAGAGAGAAGAATACGGCGGCGTTTTTATAATCGATTCCGAAGCCGCGCGAGAAACAGCGCTCAAACAAGTTTCCGTCGCAGACATTTGGGGAATCGGTCCCGCATTCTCGCGCAAACTCGAAGCGGTCGGGATTATGAACGCTTGGGAATTTGCGAACGCGAACAAGCATTGGATCAGAAAACATTTAACGGTCGTCGGTGCGAGAATCGCGTATGAGCTAAACGCGATTGAATGTTCTACACTCGTAACGATTGACCCTGCAAAAAAGACGATCGCGATCGCCCGGTCGTTCAGCTCAATGCGTGACTCGCTGGAGTCTTTGGAGGGTGCAGTCGCAACGTTTGCGACGCGCGCAGCATTTAATCTTCGAAAACAAGACGGTTACGCGAATTTAGTCCGCGTCTTTATACATACGAACGCTCACAGACCGGATCTGGATCAATACGCGACAAACATCCCGATTCCGTTGCCCGTACAAATGCAAGATACAATGAAAATCGTCCGCTATGCGCTGCTTGGCCTACGGCGGATCTACAGACCGGGACTTCAATACAAAAAAGCGGGCGTGATCCTGGACCAAATCCGAACGAAGGGCGATCAGCAAGACGACCTCTTTAGCGACTTTGATCGAAGTCGTGATGAGCAAATTTCGAGCGCGATGGATCGGATAAACGGAAAGTTCGGAAAAGATAAAATCAAACTCGCGGTCGCAAGCAAGCAGAACGCGTGGTCGCTCCGCCAAGAAAACCTTTCTCCGCGATATACAACAAGATGGGAGGACATTCCGCTTGTGCTATCATAACTCGCTTACCGCTTCTTCGCAGAAGTTGTCTGCGCGATTTAGCGCAGGACTGATCGAACCAGCGGATTTTAAACCGATCTTTCACGAACATGGTTACGAACATAAACCGCGCCCTCTTGTAATTCGTGAAGATGAAAATCGATTTTTAGGGGCAGGCTGGGGACTGATCCCCAAATGGGTGAAAAGTGTTGAAGAAGCGAAACTGTCGCAAAATCGAACATTGAACGCAAAATCAGAAACGATTTTTGAACTACCTTCCTTTCGCGAAGCAATTCTATATAGAAGATGCCTGATTCCTTCGACTGGATTTTACGACAGCCAAGAGGTTCACCAAAAAACGTATCCCTATCGAGTTTTTTTAAAACATGAAGAGATCTTTTCTTTGGCGGGGATCTGGGAAGAATGGGAAAATCCGGAGACTGGCGAAATAAAAAAAACGTATTCTATGCTCACAACTCCGCCGAATCGGAAATTCTCGCAAATTCATACACGAATGCCTTTGATTCTTCCGCGAGAAAAAGAAGAGATTTGGATCGATTCGGCAATGAAAAGTCGAAAGGATATTGAACCTCTTCTCAAGATATATCCAGAAGAAAACTTAGATTTCTATACAATCCGGAAATTCCGTCCAGGTGACAACTACGACGAAGACATCCTAAAAAAAGTAGCATACGAAGAACTTAGCCAGCAGGAGCTTTTTTGAAAAAATCACCCTTCCCGAAAACGGGAGGGGGTTAAAAGCATGGATTTGGTTGATTAAAGACTGCATTTCGGCAAAACGTCGCATTTAATCAATAAATTATTATTTCCTAAATGAATATTCCAGTATTTTAATTGAATACTTAATAATATACTTTACTCTCTTTAATCTCAAAAGCCGGTATTCGGTTAATTCTACCAATTTTAGGCACGTGAGATAGTTCCAGAAATGAAAGACTTTCCTTTCGATCTTGAAATGGGTTGGAAATTTGGATTGGAGAAATGAAATGAAAATTCTGAAAAGATTGTTCGTATACCATCTTTGTTTTGGGATGCTTGCGTGTGCGACTGTGTACAAAACAGGAAGTTCTTCAGGTTATGCCCATAGCCAAGGATTCGATCATAACGCCGAGCTTTCAAAGGAGCTGGCAGAATTAAAGTATCCAATGAGTACCGGGCTTTCTATCTCAAAACCGGAAATCAAAGAGAAGGAATTTTTGGCGTGGCTACGAGCGAATAAAACCAAATTCAATTCCGTTCTCGCAGCAATGGATTCCAATTACCAAATATATACATATATTCATTCGATCGAAGGGGTTAAGTCTGAAGTCCTGAAAAAATATTGCGATGAAGTAAAAGAACAGGTAAATAATGGATTCAGAAAAGAGGGCTTCCCCGTAAATCGATTTGGAACGCTCTGCCGAGGATGGAAAGAGACAATCGCTAATATTGACGCAAGGAATATTCTAAACAATCGAATTACTTTTCAAGTTAGATCTCCGGACAATTCGTTCGAAAGCCGGGCATTTGAAATCGAGACAAATGTGTTAGAAGCATTAGGAAAAAACGAGAACGTTTCCGTTGTAATCGAAGGTCACGTTGAAGTTACTGGTTCATTAGATGCAATAGGACCAGACGAACTGAAACTTGTATATGGTTGTACTGCTTCGATAGATGGAAGCAATTCAATCCGGTATGAAAGTGAAGTTATAGATTTAACCGTGAAAAAGAAAGACTTTGCCTTGAACACGATTAACGTAAGCAAAGAGATTTCCACAATTAAATGTTCAATGCGTGTATATGATGAGGACGGGTTCTCTCGAAGCGAAAAAGAGACGCTGATCGAATTTACAAACGGAATGGACGGGTTCGTGAAAAATTTAAAAAATCCCTCAAAGGGATTGGAATATTTCAAGACTGAAATCGCTCCGTGGATTATTGGAGTGCCTTTGTTCCTTAAACTCTTTGATCTAATCGACCCTAATGATTCCGGGGATATGACCTCCATAGAATTGGGTAAGAGTCGTGGATTTACTCCTACGATTTATCAAGTTTCCGAACCGGATCGCAACGTAAAACCGATTCGACTCTGGTTTACGGTAAACATAGAACATACGAACTTCGATAATCCAGCAAAATAGGGATCGTAGGTAGATAACTGAATTATAATCGTATAGAATCAAAATAAGTTTAGTATCAAAACTTGTTTCAGAGAATCAAAAAAAACTTGCGGACGCTCCGGCATCGACGTCATGCTATATACAAAATCTTTAATTCTTTTAAAGGGGAATAATGAAAAGAATCGTATGTGTGGCAGGGATGTTGTTTTCGATCTTGCTGGTTTCTTCCAATTGCGCGTTTTCGGAAGGAACGATTAGAGCTGACTATCCAAATCCAATTCTAAACGAAAAAACCAAAAAGAACGTCACTTTGATTTTTCAAAAATCGGATGATTCACCTGTTTCGATCGTAGACGGATTCAACAGGGAAGGAATTCGTAAGAATAGTTTAGGATTCGAGACCGCGCACATGTTCACCGATCCGAAAGGGCCGCAGATGTTGAAAGAGATTTTAACAATGGAGTTAAAGAACTCTGGAATCGATGTAGTAGAAAGCTCAGATTCAGCTAAAGCACCTCAATTGGAATTAGAATTACTCCATTTATTTATGGAGGTAGAAGTCGGAATATTCGCAGGCGATATTGTAACGATCATCGATGCAGATATTATAATGAAGACGAATGGGAAGGTATATAAAAGGAGATTCAAAGGGATAGGGGAATCGAGGACAATTCTCTGGATAGATCATTTTTATAAGAAATCACTTAAAAGATCCCTCGAAGACTTTGTAAAGAAGTCTGTCCCGGAAATTATCACTCTTATTAACGAGAAATCTTAATGCGCGGAGTTATGAAAATGAAACTTAGAAATCTGATACTGTTACTTTTGTTATCTTTCTTTTTTGGTAACTGTTTTTATCAATTGATATACATTGATCGTGTGGACCGGACGGAGCCGCAGTGGAAAGTTACGGAAGAAGAGAAGAAAGAACTGAAGAAGGTGACTAAGTAGAGTTCCTCGCTTCGTTGGGGATCGTTAATGCGACCCTAACTCTGGAGTAAAGCCGCATCGCGCATGTGCGCTTGCGACCGCAATGTCAAGGAGGCTCTTTCGTTATGCGCAAATTTACAAAAGATAATTAACAACAAGGATTATAATGAAGAAGGCTTTTTTGATATTTTACACACTTATAGTAACCTCAAATACAATTTCTGCTGAATCAGATTCTAAGAGGGGGAATTTATTTATTGAGGCTACTTATTCGGAAGGGTTTAAATACCCGAAGGCGAAATTAAATAGAATTGATGATAGCGTAATGGATAAGGAAAATAATTTATATACGCAACCTGATGTAATTGGATATTATACTTACAATTACGGAACCACTGCAGAAAAGGTTGCTAGCGTATATGTCTTTGACCATTCTCCAAAGCCAAAGTTATTTGGACAAACTACAAGCCTTCTCTTTGAATATGTTATGAAATCTACTTTTGGAATCGGGCTTAGTCTAAATAGTTCAAATTTTCAAGCTTCTCACCTTAGCTATCCAAAGTTCGATTCGTTATTCGATTTAGGTCTTATTAAGAATGCAACGCCAGGATTTGCCGGCTTTTCCGTTGACCAGCTTATCGGTTACGAGATTTTGCTTCCATATCAGACTCACCATGACAACGAGTTTTTAAAAATAAGAACTGCGAATATAAACTTCTCATATCACTTCTTAAAGGAATCCAATTTCGATCCGTACATTAGAATAGCTTTCGGCTATGGAAAAGAAGGCGTCACTGATTCGAAAATATATCAAAGTAGCCTTATAATCGGAACACGTTATTTTATGAATAATAGACTTTACTTACTCTGCGAAGTTGTCGGTAATAACTATGATGCGTATAGGGTGACTAACGGGACTTTAAAAAATATACTAAACGAAAAAAATAGGCATGTTTGGTCGTTACAAGAATATTCCGCAAAAGTCGGTTTAGGTATCAATTTCTAACAATTTGCAATTCAGCGTATAATATCATTTGGCTCTTATTTGATTGGCGAGCGGGTCGGGTTTGATGAATTCTCAAGGCGTTTGTGTAAGTTATATTTTACCAACGCAGTAGTGAGTACGTTAGATTTATTTACAGGAAAAGTATTGAAATACGAAACACCTGTGTACAACTACAACGAATAAGTATAACCCATGTCTCCGGTCTAGAGTGTTACCGATGTGCCAGAACATACAAAAGGGTAGGGGAAAAAGGGCGACAGAATTACATATTATCGGAAGTAGGTGGGACCACAAAGTCCTTGATTGTTAAAGAAAAGTAAAATACGCAATTGTATTTTTTCTTAATAAATAAATGAAATTACTCTTGAACCAATGGGACGCATTATTTTAAGTTAGTTAGAACTAATTGATATACGAATATATGGAATAAGTCATGTATTTATATAAAGTCGGAAATGAGAATTTAATCAAAATATCATAATGCTATTCTTTTAGAAAATGAAAACAATATATCTAGATAACAATGTTTATGATGCTGTGCTTAGAGAAGAAGTTAACGCTAAAAAATTATGGGCAGACCTGCTTAGCCTAAGTAATGGAGGCAATGCTCGCGTTTTGTATTCTTTAGCCAATATTTCGGAGGCTCCCAAGGATGGGAAAGTTATAGCTTTAATGCGAACCTTATGCAAAAATAACTATCTAAACGAGAAATATCAGATAGTTGAAAGAGATCCTCAAGAGCTTCATCGAACTTTGCATGAAAATTCACTTGAAAGTGATAAACTTATAATGACTGAAAGTTTGTCAATAGCAGCTCCGCCATTTGATCTGAGGCCTTACTTAAATACATTAGGATTTGGACCACAAAGACTTAACAATATTTCCGAAGAAGAAATTTTTCCTGTTTTAACGGATTTGTTTGATAAATTACTTTCAAATGGAACCGCAAATGTAGCCGGAGGTCCTTATGCGAATTTTGACATGGATAAGTTCGTGAAAGAAAGGCAAGCGCAAAGTATAGATCTGATTGAAAAACAAGAGAAGTCAACTGTAGCCGAACTTATAAAAATCAAAGATGATTTAATATCATCAACTGAGCAATACTCAAAATTATTCGACCTTGATATTGCATTATCAAGGGAAATTATAGCTCCTAAATTAGCTGAGATAGATTCACAATTAAACGTCTTTCGAATGCAGGTAGCCGATACAAAACGGAAACTCAAAGAACAAAAAAAATCCGATGGTGTTCAAATTAAAAATTTTAAAGATTTCTTGGAATTTCTATATTATGCAGTGGATCCCCCGATTACTACATTATTTGGTAAGATTCAGTTACATTTTAGTTTACTTGATTCTTTTGGCTATTATCCAGATACTAAAAAGAAGAAAAGGAAAGAACGGGATGGAGGATACTGGGTTGAGATATGGGATACAAATCATCTTTTATTTGCTTTGAACTGCGACTATTTTATTACTAAAGATTTCGGATTTTATTCGCGAGCAAATGCAATTATAAAATACCACAACTTGAATTTAAGAATACTTTCTATTGAACAATGTGAAAAAGAATGGTTCGATTGATTTCATGTTACATCGTAAAGTTTCGTCTCCTCGCTTTGTTAGTGCAAAAACGCTTGTGAGCGTAAAGTCGAGAGGGCTCTTTCATTAAATGGCATGCTAAAAGATATTCTGGAATACTATTATGATGCTCTATAAATACAGATCAATAAATGAATTTACTTTTAAACTGATATTGGACAACGAACTTTATTTCGCAAAGCCATCTGAATTTAATGATCCTTTTGATTCTAGGACAAAGACCATTTACCACGGAACATTTAATGAATGGTATACTTTATTTCGTAGGAATGGAATGAATCATGATGAGTCAAAGCAAAAAGCTGAAGAATGGGAAGGGAAGGTAATTGATGATTCAATGTTGGGGGATAGGCAGGCCTCGGATGACGAAAACAGAATATTATGTCTTTCACAGGTTCGGGATAATATTCTAATGTGGGCTCACTATGCAGATCAGCATAGAGGTATTTGTCTGGGATTTGAAGTTACTGAATTGAAAAAAAGTAGAGGATTGGAACTTGAAGAAGACGATTTCGAACTTCCAAATCCCAATTATCCGAAAGGTTATCTGTCAATACTCGATGTCAACTATAATAATGTAATGCCGCCGCCATTAAATTTACTCAAGGAATCTCCTTCTGAGATATTTCGGTTCTTACTAAGGAAAAATGAAGACTGGAAATATGAATATGAATCACGTTTATTTTTGGTAAATGATTGGATAAAAAGAAATCCAGTTCGTTTTAAGAAAAAAATACTTAAAGAGATTATTTTTGGATTAAGAATGTCGGAGACTGATAAAAAAATAATCCGAGATATTATTACTAAAAATTACGTAGAGAATGGCTTCGATGTTCGAATTTTTCAATGTCATGAAAGCGATGTTAATTATCAGCTTTCCATCAATTAATTTAGCACGTCGAAAAATTGCGCTTACGAGACTTTTTCTATGCCTCATTCAACTCTTTCGCACATAATTGATAGAGGATGTAACGTCGAAGGACTTCGTTAGTGCAAAAATTTGTAATTATGAAATATTCAGAAAAAGTTAATCAATTTCTAAGTGAATATATACCAGGTCCTAAAATATATTCTCAGACCTACTATCATTATACGAAACTTTCTACTCTTATTGAAATTCTAAAAAATCGGGAAGTATGGTTCACCGATATATCGTTTCAAAATGATACAACTGAGTTCAGCTACGGTTTAGAAAGAGCAAAGAAAGTATTTTCTATTGTAAAGACGAGTATGGATCTATCTGACTTTTCAAATAAGGTTGCTGATTCATTTGAGAAAGAGATCGATAACATGGGCAGAAATTTTCGTATTTTCACTTTTTCATTAACGTTGAATCGAGATAACCTCGTTCATTGGTCTCGATATGCACGATCAAATCAAGGGGTATCTATTGGTTTTGATATTTACCAGCTCGGCCTTGCTGAAAGAGAAGGAGAGCTCCCGGCTTCATTCATACCGTATCAAGTAATCTATGATAATGACGCTCAAGCAAAAGCATTTGAAAAATTATTTAAATGCTATCTAGATCATGTTCAGACGACCCAGGGTCTGACTAATGTAGATGTTCGTCAAATCGGTAGCTTAACAATTGCAATGGCAACTCATTTATGTTCTTTTTTTAAAAATGAGCATTTCGTAGATGAGAATGAATTACGATTCATAAAATCTGTCGACGTCAGAGAACCTAAAAAGGTCCAATTCCGATTCCAAAATGAGACTATGATACCCTATATCATTTGTGATCTGGCAAACGAAAAAGTAACACCAGCAAATCTGATTAAGGAATTGATACTTGCCCGCGGTGCGAAAATAAATAAAGTAGCAATGGAAATATTTTGTAACCGCCTAACGAACCACAAGCCCACCGTTTTTTGGCAGATCCTCGCAAGAAAGACTTCTCGGTATCGTTTCCCAAGACTTAAAAAGATCTCGTAAATAAGCGTAAGGATCGATACCTGAGATCTTTGCATTTTGAATTAACGAATAGAATCCCGCGCTCGCAGTTGCCCCTTGTGGACAACCGGAGAAGAGCCAGTTTTTTCTACCGATCACAAAAGGACGAATGTCGTTCTCAACGAGATTCGTATCTAATTGCAATTCCGGATGATCCAAAAAGAGAAGCAGTTTTTCCCACTGGCCAGAAAGATAAGAGAGCGCTTTTCCCATAGAAGATTTGGGAGCAACTTCGACGATCCGTTTGTTCATCCAAGAACGAATCTCATCAACGATAGGCTTAGATTCGGATTGCCTGAGTTTCAGATGTTCTTCAGAACTTAAACTTTCTACCTTAGCTTTTGACTCGATTGTATAAAGCTTACCGATTTTCTTTACGATCCATTCTGCTTGCACATTCTTAGAATCGATTTTTAGAATTTCGAAAAATCTCCTCCTCGCATGATTCCAACATCCCGCGTGAAGAATCTTAGATTTAACTTTCAACAAAGAATCGTAAGATTCAAAACCGTCCGTTTGGATGATTCCTTCAAATCCCTGGATCCATTCTTCTAAAAACTTAGCGCTCCGACTCGGCTCATAATGATAGAGAACAACGGGCTTTTCTCTGATGAACCCTCGGATCACCCACATATACGATTTGGATGTATTCAACTTTCCTTCTTCGTTTAACACTTGAAGAATCGTCTCATCGATCTGCAAATACTTCGATTTGAAAAGTTCCCTTCTCACATCCTCGATCATCGGAGAAAGTTTTTCAAAAACTTGAATTGCGGTATTGGAAAGGGTGCTCCTTGAAATATCCACTCCCGATCTCTGGAGAATCCCGGCTTGTCTGTAAAACGGAAGAGCATCCGCAAACTTTTGAGTAAGCGTGTGAGCTAAGAATCCGGAAGAAAGCATACTCTTCTCAGCGATCTGATGGGGAACCGGCGCGATTCTTACGACAGGTAGAGTTTCATCAGAAGTTCCTTCACAATGCTTACACGCATACTTAGGGCGAATATGAACTTCGACTTGTATTTTAGCCGGGATAATATCTAACTTCTCGGACTTGTCTTCTCCGATACGAGTAAGCTCGTGACCACAAGAACAGGTTTTATCAATTTCAGGAATATCATGTAGGATTTCGATTCTTGGAAAGTAGTCCGGGAAAGGTTTTCTTCCCGTCTTCTTTCTTGTATGGCTTTTAACAGGACTAAAAAGACTTTCTTCTTCGGGTTCAGGAGAATCTTCTTGCAAGGAGCTTTCTATTTCGTTAAAAAGAAATCCTTGATCTTTTTCGATCTGACTCCATTTCTCAGTCTTTCTCCCGAAAAGCTGGATCTTCAATCTCTCGATCTGATCCAAATGTTCGGATTCTTTCTGTTTTTGGAGTCGTAATTCTTCCTGATATTTATTATTCTCTAATATAATGATTCTTTTTAGTTCTTCTACATCATCAGGAAGAGAGTTTAGATCCAAAGACATTCGGATTCAGTCTTAATACTTTCTTTTCTTGAGTCAAACATTTTCAACTGACATTCTTGTATTTTAGTTTCTTGTGCTCTTTGAAAAAATCGATCCCATTCAATAGCCAATGAAACCTTTCAACGGGTATTTTATGCACTTCCTCCTCTGAGTTCGGCCACGGGAATTTACTCTCTTCCAGTCTCTTCTGCCAAAGGCAAAACCCGCTCTTATCCCAGTAGAGCATCTTCAGTTTATCTTTCTTGCGATTGCAGAAGAGAAAGACGCTCGCCGAATACGGATCTTTTTTCATCTTTCCTTCTACGATTACAGAGAGCGTATTGATCGATTTCCTTAAATCCGTCGCCCCAGGTCGAAGATACACTTTTCTGTTTCCGGGATTTAACTCCATCGTCCTAAACTAAACTGAACGTTTACTTGGAGCGATGCCTTCCCCGACGTATCTATCTTTAGGGTCAAAAATTCGGCTTCTACCAATGACTGAGAATTTGTCGAGGAAGGAGGAATTTCTACAAAGTCGTTCTTCTCTGAATGCTTAGAACGTCTCTCCCAATGATATCGAAACGTCGTGTATTTGAGGTGTCTTTCTTTACAATACTGAGGCTGGGAAAGTCCACTCTTTGAAAAGTCATCAAACTCTTTGGGCCAATCTATTTTCGTTTTTTTCATCAAAGACAGTTTACAACATTTATACGATTAGAAAAAGGTGCGGTTGTTTAGGCGCTTACAATATTTTGCAAGCAGTACGACCTTGATCATAATATAATTCACGACTCCAAGGTTCCTTACAGAGCTGAATACGGCGGTTAACTCAGAATTTCACTCTTCACTTTGCATCCGGATTAATATAATTCTTAGAAAATTGTCCTGATCAAATGAGACATAATCCTGATGTGACAGAACATACATTCAAGGAAGTTAGGGCTACGCATGGACTTTCGGAACATGGTAGAGTTCTTTATTGCCTTTCTTGAATACTATTTCGGCCCCGAGTGCTTCGATTACACTTATTAAGCTATTGAAAGTAGGGTTGTCTCTTTTTCCTGACTTAATATCTTGAATTACGGTTGGGGATAGATTGGTCTTTTCCGCAAGCTCTCGCACGGATATATGCTCTTGTTCCATAAGTTCGCTTATCATTTCAGAAAGATAAAACTCGTTATACTTTTTTTCAAAGGATTTTCGCCTTTGAGGGTTTTGCATAATTCTATCGAAAGTGGATTTACTTTTCATAATATGCCCCTGCCTCTGTCCTTTCTAAATAATCTTTCCGAAATGCTACTGCTCTAGCTTTTTCGTTAGCTGGTAACTTGTCTTGCCTCTTTGGAAATCCATTCGTGATTATTATCTTTTTCCCCACGGTGAAAAAACAAAGAAACCTGTTTGGTTTAGGTTTAAAGGCGAAAATTTTATCACCTTCATTCCGGAACTTTTGTTCATTGAATATTTTTCCTGTATCAGCCATCTTTTTCACGAGTACAAGAAAGTCATCTTGCTCATCTATTGAAAGACCTTCAAAGAATTCTAAAGAGACAGATTTAGAATTTTTATCAAAGAACCATTCGATTTGAAACACCGGACCTTGATAAACTAAATATTCAGGTTTTTTTACTTTTCGCATTGTAACAATATAGTGGTACGGACGTGATTGTCAACAGGGAAATCTCGAGGCGGAGCAAAAGCACAACAAGTGTATGCTTACTATATGACTACCGATAATGTACATTATGTCACATAGAATTATGTCCTTTAATAAATGAGTAGAAAATGGCATTATCGGAAGTTGCCTGTTGCATCACATAATAATCTACTCCAAATCTTAGAAGAATCAATATAGTGCATTCTTTCGTTAGATGGTTGAGGTGCATTATGAAACTGAATCTACAGGAGAGACACATGGTCACGAAGATCTTCAAGGAGAGAGACCGTTGGGCTTTCAAGAAAGAAAAAAGTCTGATTCTCGATGAATTCGTAGAAGTCACCGGGTATAATCGATCCTCTTACGAGTTCGCTTAAGTCTTTCTTGAGCTGGGTCTCATCCACTTTGATTACTTTCAAGTGCGTTTTTTCTTCTTCTGCCTTCATTGGGGGTTCTCCTTTTTTTGAATTTGATCGTTACAAACTCAATCGGCAAGGAGAGCCTTCTCATTCTTTCTTAAATCTGAGAAATATTTAGGACGTTATCTAAATCTTCTACTCCATTTTTCAAAGCAATTCACAATTGCCGTGAGCCTAAAAAAACAGAATTAAAAACGGCGATCGAAATTTTAGATAGCACATTTAATTTCATAGATATGCAGAAGTTTAATTTAGCATTATAAATATTTATTTTTTATATTAAGACTCGTGTAAGGAACAGTTGTACGAAAATTGTATTTGAATATTCGCCGGTAAGATTTCTTTACAAATGCCAATTTTCTATTTTCTATTTGTTTTAACCTAAATAATTCTGTTTTATCAATAAGCGTAAATTTAATTTCATTGGGTTGTTGGGTAAGTTTTTTTTCTATACTGGCAAAAGGGACTATAATTTGAACAAATGTAAATCTTTTTGTATTTGTTGATTTAGCATTGTGCGTACCTGAATTACTGACAATATTGAATTTTAATTTTTTCATGCCTTCAACAAATACTTGGAAACTGTCACCGCTTAAAGTTTCACCAAGATTTAATTTTGAGTGAACGCAAATAATTGCTTTCTTCGGATTCAGTTCTTTTTTATTTTTTGCCCAACTATTCCTATCTGTTTTATATTTTAAACATTTCCCTTTTTTAGGAATTTCAACCACTGATGAGATATTCCATTTTCTAGATGTAATATCTGCCGAATCGCATTCCATCGAAACGTACTGTGTAATGTATTCAGACAAAATTCTTACCTATAAATTTTTAAGAAGTTCACCATAGTTTTCAGGTGTTATCGAAAACATTTCTTCTACTTGGTCAGTATCTAATTCCATTTCAATATCTTTAACAATCTTAGCTATAAGCCTTAAATCTCTTTCGGTTATTTTTGAGTCTAATGAAATTACATATTTGTTCCCATTATTGTTGATTTCGGATTCAAACTCTTCTTCGGAAATGGATTCACTTTCTAAATCATTTAATAATTTTAAGAAATTATTCTTTTTTAACAAATTTCGAATTGCTAACGTTTTAAATTTATCTAAATCAGAAATATCTCCAAGCCTCTCGCGAAATTTAGACAGCATAGCTTCAAATTCGCTATGTCTAAATTCGAATTTTATAATTCTGTTATACGTATTTAAGTTATCTATTGTTACCTTTTTAGCAGAAGACATTGATTTCTCTTGTGTCGCTGGAAAGTTTAATAAATCTTCTATTTCGACGCCCATCTGTTTACCTCCTCTATGTTTTTATTTATTGTCTCTTTAACAGAAACTTTAATAAATGTTTCTCTATTAAAGCGGTTTAAAAATTGTACTTGAAGTTTATTGTTAACCAATGAAACGAGCATCTCTTTGTTTAAAATTCCAGGTTCGGTTTTTATAAATTTAAAAGCCGAAAGTTGATAGCCCGCAACATTCATTTTATTTAATATTTCGATTGCATTTTTCTCTGATTTTTCCGAATCAATAGAAAAAGTCAATTCGATGACTGCCGAAGAAACAGGGGTATGCTGTAGATTTCCTAAAATTTTATCGGCAATAATTTTAGCATTAACTAATGTATCTTTTTTAATGTCGTTACATACAATCTTAATTGTTGAAGCGGACGGATAAATAGAAATATTATTAAGGGAATAACCAAATTCAATATCTTTTACGCTAAACAATACATCAAATGAATCTTGCGACTCAAACAAAAATTGTTGGACCCAGGGAGGAGTGAAAATCTTTGGATTCCAAGCACCGTTTAATATTAATTGTAATTTTATAGGCTCCACAATTACAAGTTTCCTAAGATATAATAATCAGCTACTTTTATTATCGAATTGGCCGGTTCAAATTTTTGCGTTTTTTAAAATTACTTATAAAATTTGCAATGAAAATTTCAAAATTGACAAAATTGTCTATTATAAAAATAAGTATTAAAGTATCTTTTTTGCTATTTTGACCGAATCAATAGCCCATTTGGATTCGAAAACATCGCCGCCATTTTCATAAAACTCCCCGAAATCGTTTGAAGATCGCTTACAATCGCGGAAATCCCTGTCGATACTACGGGAAGAAGAGCCTTCTCTATCCCACCTACCACCTGAATAAGTGCCTTCATAGCCCCCTGATTTTCCTTGAAAAGATCGAGCATCGCTTTGTTTAACTCGTATCCGACCTGAGCCGCGTCCGCGCCAACATCAGACGCAAACGTCTCTTTTTTCAGGTTATCCAGCTCAAGACCTTTGTTGTAACCGGCTTTGATTGCAGAATTATCCGAACCGAAATCCTTGTAGCCGAATTTTAGATCCGACATTTCCGTAAAACTTCCACCGGACATTTTTTGAATGATCCCGCGTGTGTTTCCATCGAGACCGGATAACGCGGAAGTCATAAATTTTCCGGGATTTTTTTCCGAATCGCGGATCGCTTTGAAAACATCCCCGCTGTTTGCTTTCAAAGATTCCGCCATAGAAAGAGAACCAAAAACGCCGCCACCAAAGGCTCCACTTCTTCCTTGATCGGTAAGCTGTTCTGCGAGAGCCATTTTCCGGGTCGGGTCCATTTTGGATCCGTCTCCGCGAACGATACCGGCGGAGAATTTGGCGTAGTCTGAAATATCTCCGGAGTAGCCTTTCGATCGAAGATTTTCAGAGATACTTGCAAGTTTTGAAATATACTCTGATTGGCGTAGCTCTCCAAATCCGGAGGCGTTAGCCCCACCTCTCAAATATCCTAAACTAGCATTCTTTGATTCTTTTCGAATCGTCTCGAGCTCGCGGACAACCTCTGAAAGACTTTTTCCTTGAGAGGATGCAAACTGAATTGTTTCGGAATCGATTTGATTTCCTTTTCCATAAACGGAATCGCCGGTCACTCGACCGCGCATAACGTTCGCTTGTGCGAGTTCCGCGTTTGAGAAATAACCGCCTCCCCCGCCGAGATAACCGCCGGTCGCTCCGATCGTCGTGGCTTGCGACTGCATAGCGGCGTGATACTGTTCGCCAATCGCTGAAATTGTTTTTAAAACTCCTCCCGCGATCGCAAATGCAGCACCGACAAAAGGAAGTGATCCGGCCGCAGAGGATAATGTCTGACCCTTAACTGATCCTCCGTCCGATCCACCCCCTCCCCCACCGGCTCCGGGAAGATTTCCTAAACCACCCTTGTCAAAATTCGCGGATTGAATTTTTAACTCAGCTTTCTGGATAGAGAATTGTTTTGCGCCGTTAGGATTCGAAAGTCCTTGAGATGGACTTTCACCCGTACCATCTTCTTCACCGGAAGAATTCTTTTTTTTCTTCTTTGAAAGAAGATCCTTCGCGGCTGAGATTTTTTTGTCTAAGGTATAGTAGAATCCACCGTGACCGGTTTCGTCAAGATCTGAACCGTCTGCTCCAATCTTGTTCGCGGTTACACTTCCGTTTCCGTATTTGGAAGCAGATTCTTTGAATCGTTTTTTGTAATTCTTAGGATACCAGGATTCATCTTTTCCGCTGTTTCCTCCTCCCCCACCTCCGGGAGATTTCGGAAACCTAACACCTCTCTTTGCTTTTCGCGCAACCCTTTCGAGTTCCTTTTCAACATCTTTGAAATCGGGTGTTGCGTGAACCGAAATGTCAATATGTTCGCCACTAGACATTTTTTAGCTCGGAATCGATTCGATTTAGAATTTCTTTTTTCTTAATTTCCGCTTCCCGCGTAAGCATCTCTTTTGAATACCCGGCTTCCGTTTCCAGGATAGTTTTGATTGTCGGCGACAAATCCGTTAGGAATTGCTCTGGTTCGGTTTTCTTCACCTGACGTCTTTGGGAAAGAAGATTGATCCGTTTGAGTATTTTCTGAGTGTCCACTCTCGAAATCGCTTCGATCAGGAATCGTTTCTGTTCCGGGAAGAGATTTCCGAGGTGATTCACTCTCCTGGGGAAGATTTGAAACTTCGTCATTAGAAGAAGGTCGTAAAGATTCTCCTCGTTTGAAATTGCGTCGAGCGTCCCGATTTTTTTTTAACTCTGATCTAAACCAGCTCTCTTTCTTTTCGTATTCTTTGAAAAGATGAATCACAAACTCTTTGTCCCGTATCTTCTCGAAGTTATCTAATTCCTCGATCGGGAAGTTCTCCGGGATTTCTTTGATAACGTGATTTAGGGTTGTCGTTGCCCGGATATATCCGTAAGTATAGTTTCGAATCGATTCGAGGTATGCTCCGTTTAGACGTTTTGCGATCGCAATGTCTATGTCTATCTCTAAGGAAGGATCAGCAATTTCCGCTTCAAACTGATACGATTCTCCTTCGTATTTAGCGGACAAAGTTACTCGTGTATTCGGATCTAAAATTCTCATAAGAAAAGATTAATCCGAACACACGAGAATCGGAGAAAAGAAAGGTTAGTTAAACGCTTCCATTGGTTCCCAATCGACAAGTTCGAATTCGATTTCGCGGCCAGAGAGTTCGTTATTTGAAATTCCGAATCCTTCCGTATTGACTGCACCCGTAAGAAGACCGACACGCTTTCCAGAAATCTTGTCGATTACCAAAATGTCGTAGAGATCGTCCGCGTGTTCATCGTGATACGTATCGATTTGAACGACTCCTTCGAGAGCGGTTTTAAGAATATGAAACTCGCCGGATGCTGTCCCCTGCCAATCTAACGATTTAAGTCCTTTGGGTTTTCTCGTTCCGATTGCTTGAATTCTCTCTTGGTGATTGTTTATATTCACGCGGAGGGACTTCATAAATCCCACCGCTTGCCCATTTATTTTTACTACCGCGTCATTTCCTGTAAGAACTGCTGGATTTGGTCTAGCTGATTTTGCCACGATCAACCTCCGTTACTCGTGCCGCGCACGACATCGAGGTTGATTAGGAAAAACATATAATTGATCGGAGTTACGATCGTGCCATCAGGGAAGACGAAGTAGATAACATCGCCGTCGCGCCGAATATCGAAGTCTTCTCGAAAGGCGGGTTCACCCGTGTAAATGTTTCTTGTAAGCCAGCCGTATTGACCAACGTATACGTTTCGAAAACGCTGGATGACCGCGGTACGTATATCTGCGTCGGTAAGGTTCGAGCCAAGAGCGGAAGGGTCTGTTGGAACCTCACCGATAAAAGTGGAATCAAGCCACTCTCTGAAATCTTTTACAAGAGCGAGTGCCGTGCAGATCGTCGAGGCTTGATTCTTGATTAAGTTTTGATTTTGATACGAGGTGACAGCGAATTCAATTTTGTAAGGACCACCGTTCGGTTTTCGAGTAATCACAAGTCCACCGGCGCGCAAAACTTTTTTTATATGCGTTTTTGTTAGCTTCTCCGGGGCATCGACAAGGTTTAAGTCTTTGTATGTGACTGTTTCGCGGACGTTCGCGCTAGCTTTGATTGCGTTGTGAAGAACCGCAGTCATCCAACCCGGATACGTTTTAAGATTTATGCGATCGGATGCGTAACGCGTAACGGGTGAAAATCCTAATACTAAATATTCTGAGTTAGTCCCTTTTATATCATCGATTCTTTGATCGATGGATCGTGTTAGGTCAAGACCAGCACCTCCGAACCTTTCATCCGCTCCCTCGGGTGAGTTCGCGTTTGCAAGTTTGTCTGCAAGATACAATACAACGCTTGGAAGTGATGTACAGACGTTGATGTAAAAGCCTTTACATAGCTCGGTATCGAAAACGGTATCTATCGCGTCGAGATAGGCTTGCGGTGTTACGACTCCTGTATTTCCGCCCGAAAGATAGGCAAAAGCGGCCATATCCGCGAGAGGTTTTCTTACAGGACCGGATTGAATCTCGGCAAGACCGTTACCTAAAAAGAATTGTTCCTGTCCGTAAAGAAGTGACTTTAGAACAAAAGGAGATGATTTTACATCTACGTTCTCTGAAACTAGAAGGTGATCGAGTGTTTGAGTCTTCTTGTCCGGCGATGAAAGAAGAGTGATTTCGTATCCGGTTCTACTCGAAACAAAACCTACAACTTCTTGTAAAGTTTCGTAGTCTTTAACAGGAACGACTAAATCGCTAGATCCGTCAGTTGGAGCGGAACCCGAAAGAGTAATTCTTAACTCGTTCCCATCAAAGGAAAGTGCAGCGTTTCCAGCATCTCCTGTGTAACGAATTCTAAGTTCGTTTGCCTCAAGAGGAGTCGAGGTCTGAATTCCTACCGCGTCCCCGACCTGTAGAATCGTTCCACCGCTCGTAATACGAAATCGAATTTGATTTCCTCTCGGACCCGGAATGATCCCTTGTACTACGGCAGTAGTCCCCGCGAGTGTGGTGTTTGCGGTGAATGACGCGCGAACGTTAGGCGAAATATTGATCGCCTTAATCGTTTGCGGACCCGAAGAAAATCTAGAATCTTTGGAGGGCGAAAAAGCGGCAATAACCGCATCTGCCAAATCTCCGGAGTAGAGAACCGAGCGCGCTTCGTCGGCTCCGCTAAATTCAAGAATTCGTTTAGAAGTTTCTAGACTTGAATCGTTTACATCGAAACCGTTGTCAGCCGGTCCGATTAAAACGAGAGTATTAAGATCGGGAGAAATTCCCGCGCTTTGTGATTTTGTACGAAATGCGCCTCTTGCGCCCGGTTGAATAAATCCTCTACCAAGAAATTCAACGTCTCTTGTTCCCAAACAACCCCCTCCAGACCTCTTCAAAAGGTCTGTTAGCGATTGCTTTTAGTTCCGATTTGAATCTCTCCCGGAAGCGGGGAGTAATTGCTTTCCCGAGTTCCTTTTCTTTTTGTAAAAGAAACTCGTTTGCGGTTTGAATTACCGTCGGTTTAGAATTATTTTTTGGATCCGCTTTTAATTTTTGAAACTGAAGTTCTTCGTCTTTCAATGTTTCGTATCACCTAAATCAAAGCCTTCAAAACGAGTTCGGCTTTTCTTTAGGAATACATCGAACGACTTCGTATCGGGAAATAACCAAGACGGTTTTATTCGAAAAATCGATTTTGTTTGAACAAGTTTTACTTTGATTTCAAATCCCCAGAAAGGTTCTGAAAAATCTGTAGTAGTTAAGTTTGGTTCTGTGTCCTCGGGTAGGAAGACGGTTAGTCCCGGAAAAAGAATTGGAAGATCATTTGCAAGAAGTAGAGTTACGGCGAGTGATGCGTCATACAAAAATTTGTTTGTGTTTCTTCCTGCGTTTCCTGTAGAAAATCCGGTTATATAGACATCGGACTCAACGCTTAACTGAATCTGTTGGAAATTTTTGTTTCTGGAAAATTCATCGATAAAAGCTTTTGTAGCAAGTCTTTGACTTTCGGGTAACTGCGAAATCTCTTCTAAATATCTCAAAAACTGTTCTGAGTTTTGAAAGTGAAGATCGTTTAGTCCTAAAAATTGAGTATGACGCTCGGAAGCGCATTCGATTCCGATTTTTGGAAATTTTGAATTCGGACCCGTTACGGAGATACCTTCTTGATAGAGCGGATGACCATGAACAACCGGAACATCCAGATTTCTTTTTGAAATCCCGGTCAAAGGAAGACATTCGCGAAAAAAATTCACGACCGCATCCTCCGGGGGAGCGGGATACGTTATAAGAATCGATCCTTTGTCTCTTCCGTCCTCGCGGCGAATGCTTTCTTCTCTAAGACTTTGGTCCATTTAAAAAGTGAAGATAACACTCAAATATTCAAATCGGTTTTTTTCTTTTTTTTAAAAGTTCGAGGATCAGACTTTTCGTATCCGATGCGACAGCTTGTTTTAGAATTTTGGATTTTAACGCTTTGCTCACGTCCTCTCTTACACCTGCGAATATTTTTTGAGCGGGAATCGCCGGTTGAAAAAAGTTTCTACTTTTTTCATTCACGACAACAAACTTTAAATAGGAACGTTTCACATTGCCGTTTTTGTATTTTTGTTCCGCGACAAACGCATTTCCCTTACCGCTCATTCCAGGATCTACGCGGTATTTATACTTGTTCCTTGTCACCATTTGACCGTGTGCGTTCTCTTCCTTAAAGGTTCCTATCTTTATAATCGCAGAATTGATTGAATTGTGTTTCGGACTTACAGGTGTACCATTTTCGTTTTTCTTAATCGGTACAATCACATACGGTCCATTCTCTCCCTGACGCGCGCGGCTTCCTCCGAGGAGTGCCGGTCTCATGTCGTAACGTCCCCTCCCCTTCTCAAGAACCGCAAGATAATTGTATTTTCCTTTGTTCGGATGATATACTTGAAACCCACCCGGAATCTTTCTAAGTAAGATCCCTCCCCCGCCTCCGGCTTTGTTCGACATCGCCATCCGTCCCCACCAACTCGGTTTTGCGGAAAGTGTGCTTGCGATTAAGGAATCTCTGGCCGCCGTTGCGATTTGGTGAAGGACTCTTTCGGTATCCGGGAATTTCCCTTTATTATAAAGCTGTTCGAAGTTCATAAAAAAAGGGGCGATTCCTCACCCCTTAACCTTTATAAGAATTTGAAATTTAGTTTAGATTCGAACCGGAACGTTCGTAAAGACTCTGAATTTTTCTTCCGCTAAAATCTGTAGAACGCTATAGTTCTCAACGATTCCAAGTCTTGAACGAACCACTCCCCCGGCTCCGTAAGGAAATAGCGTTTTTGTATATCCGAGAAGTTCGGAAAGAATCAGAGTTCTTGTATCATCCGAAGAAGATTTACTGTTAAAATCTCCCATGACCATAATGGTTGTTCCAGGCAAATCTTCGTTAAGATCTTGAACGATCGTCGTAGGTCCGGCGGTGTTTTTTCTCACCTCCCGCATATAGCGGATAAGATTCGAATTTGGTCCTGTTTCTCTAAAGATCGCGTAACGTGTCTCAGGTACACCACCCGTTCCCGGAGTAATCGTGAGTTCGGAGGCACCGTTTAGTGGAACCGAAATGGTTTGAGCGGAGGAAGCCTTAGACCAGTTCTTTAGATCACCGGCACAAACACGGTATTTGTAGTCCCCGACATACGAACCCGTAAACAAAGATCCCGGTACGGAATTCAAAGTGGAAACGGTAAAGGAAGGCATCGCCGGAGAATGTGTATCGGAGGTCGGTCCTTCTACCCAATGTCCGTTTTGATCTCTTCGAAGTGGAACTCCCCACTCGTGACGATCCATCCAAATATCGTCGTCAAAAACGATTACGCCATCTTTTGCGTTAGAATCCGCAACTCCGCTGACAACGTTAGACATTGTTGTTGAACCAGGAGACTGATTGTTATTTTGGATAACAATTCCATTGCCGGAACGATCATAAGTCTGGTCATACAGAGCCTTGGTCGCCGGGTGCATCTTCGCGTAATTCGTAAGTCCGAAGTGTCTGGTTCGGATTTGCGAAGAATAAAACTTCATCTGATCGACCGCCGGAAGAGATCCGCGACAATCGGTATAGAAATCACTTCCTAACGCTTTGATTTGAGTTTCGAAACCGTCTTGTTCGAGTTTGTTTAGATCCTTTTTCCCAAACCAAATCCGTCTCATTTGGGATTCCATTCCCCGCTTGAGTGCAGCGTTTGATTGTGCGAGTTCTGGATCTTGCGAGTTATTAACCGTATCTACAACTTTGTTATAACTAAAACCCTCAGCGATATAGTTCACTTCGTTGTAAAGACGTTCGAATACTGCGTCTCTGTAGGTTGGTTCGTCTGACTGACCAATATACGAAGAGTTGTACCAACCGCCGCCATGCGATTTGTTTCTGTTGTATTCAGCGATGACCTGATTGATATTTCGGCGAGGAGTTTCTTTCAAAAACTTAAAGTCTTTGTCCGTGGAAACGGTTGCGACAAACACCTTGTCAAGCGATTGCATCGAGAGAACCGCACCCGACGAATTGAAGTCGATGAAAGGTGAGGCTCCGTTTTGTGCGGTGTTTGCTTCAAAAGCTTTTTTAATTTCTACAAGTTGTTCAAATGTGTGTGGTCCCACTATTTTAGCACTTCCTTATACTCGTTAAGAAATGCTTGAGCGCGATCTGACAGTCTCCATGTAGACTCGAAGTACGCTACGTCTTCGAGTTGGCATTTCCCAAGTTCAACGCCTTTAATGATATGATTACTAACTCTTTCGCGGTCAGGACCGGCGATCACGCCAGCTATAACGCCGTTTTTTCCATTTTGTGATCTGGTAACGGGATTTTTTTCTGAATTCGGTTTTTCGGAAATTGATCCAATTTCGGATTTAAGCTTTTGAACCGTTGCTGATAGTTCTTCGGTTTCTTCCGCGCGATCGAGTAAAAGTTCGATTGCGGCCGCAAGTGTCTCTTGACCGGATTTAAGAATCTCTAAAGTACTTTTAAACTCTTGAAAGAAAGCGAGTTTTGCTTTTTCGATTTCTTTCTCTTTTTCTGCTTCCTCTTTCTTCTTTTCCTTTTCTTTATTCTTTTTTTTCTCGCCCTCGCCTTCCTCCTCATCTTCGTTTTCTCTTTCAACCTCCGATCCTAATTCGGATTTATTCACCTCCGAATCCTCATCCTCGGAATCGTCGAAATACGCGCTGATTACATCCTCAGCAAAAGATCCAGCGTCGGAATCGGAGACTCCTTGAGCGACCGCCCACTCTTTTACTTTGTCCGTTTCTGGAAGAACACTTCCCGAATCGAGAAGGGTAGTGACTTTGGAAGCTAAGGACTGAAGATCCGGTGAACCCGGATTTTCGGACTTCCGTATTGGTTTCGAAGTTAGGCGCGAACGAAGCCTATCAATCGCATCGACTAGCATATTCTTTCTCCGTTTAATTTTAGAAAAAGAGCGTCGGTGAGATTTTCTAAGTCTTCTCCTTCAATGCTGTATTCCAAAGATAAAATGGAACGAATCAAGGATGAGCGACACTCCATCCCCTGATTTACTATGCGGTCGTCAATATCGGTGAAAATTAAATCGACGAAGCGGTCTTGCGCGACCGGGTCCGATTGAAAAAGTTTTGTAAGGAATGCAAGCTTTCGTTCAATGCGAGAAAGCCTATCGATTTCAATGTTTTCTTGGATAGAAGATGTACTGGGTAAAGAAGCGACACCTAATTCCGACTTTTCAATGTCTCTAAGAAATACGGCTCCTTTAATAAGCTGAACGCTTGTATCTGGATTGATAACCTCTTGAAGCGGAGCTAAGGCACATTTTTTAAGTTGGATCTTGCGTATCGTTTTTCCTTGATAGTCTTGCGGTTTTGCGTATCCGCTGACCGATGCTCCCCAGCCGTTGAATCCAGCTTGTAACCCTTTTTTGATTTCTTCGGCAAAACTGTTACCGGGAAAAAGACGTCCTTGGATATAGAGTCCGTCGTTTTTGATTCCAAGACTGGTAGGAAAATCGTCTTTCGTTCCGATCTGTTCCGGTGCGCCGATGATTGCTTTTGTCTTCGCGTCTTGAAGAGAGACAAGGGTCGTTCCTGTAAGTTTACCTTCGGATTTAAGGTCACGAATCTCTTTATCGATTAGGTCTGTAAGATGGTTGTAGTCGAAATATCCTTGCGAAGTGAATTCGCTTCGCATTTCTTTATCTGCATACGCAGATTTAAGAATAACCTCGCCTTGTTTATCTTCGCGTTCGGAAGAAGCTCTGACTAAGATTTTGATCGCACCGGTCCTGTCTTCAGGACTGGCTTTTAAAATCTGAAATGGATGTAAAAACGTAGTCTCATTCATGGAGACTACGCCTATTCTATATTATGGAATCGGTGAACTGGTTAGTTCAGAAATGTGTGAATCAAAAATAAAATACTGATAAGTTCGGTTTGAAGTTGAAAATCAAAATTAAACAAAAATAGAAACTTGTTCTCGGATTCCACAGCCTTTTCTACTTCTTTTTTAACAACATAATCGCCTCTTAAAAATCGAAAAAGGACGCGGAAATAACTGCATTCATATATGATTATCATCCAGCCTTCCTGCGAAACTTTCAGATATTCCAAATATTTAGCAAAAAAACCGTCGAGAACCCAAATCCCGTCGTCTCCAATCCATCCGCGCATAGGAAGACCCATATAAAATATCTTGTGAATTTTTTTCTCTTTCAAATCCATTGCGCGAGTACATTATAAAACAGTTGAACGTTGTAATTTTTCAAATATTTAAAAGGGATCTATTTTCTTAGACTGCGCTCGAATAAAAGAATATTTTTACTTTCCCTTTCGAACAAATTTTCGGATTCCAATAAACTTTCGCCTGAGTTGTCGATTGAATTTTCTCCAAAACGATTCCCGAATATATTCCGGATTCGGATAAATCCAAACCGCTCGCATCAAACCACTTATCCACGGTTATCGAATCCCCGATCGTAAGGGTCGGATTCCCATCAAACGGAATCACGACTTTTACGAATAAATGTGAGATTAAAGAATTGATCGCGAGGACGTCCCCCAGGTTGTAACTCCCGAGAGGGCTTGAAAAATCGATCTCTGATTCGGCGACGAATAAATTTTTCAATAAAGAATCCTCAAGGAAGTCATCGAACGTATATGGACCGAGGAAACTCGGCATTTAGGTTTTAGAAACTTGGTTACGATTTTCACATCGATCAGAATTAAAAAACATCGATCGAAAAAATCGTACAGTGTCATAAATCAATCGAGAGAAAAAACCGATAGCAAACCAGAAGAGTAGACTTGAAAAAAGTGTATAAAGAAAAATTCCTTCGAAGATTTCATAATTATTCATATCTTCAAGTTTCTTCCTTATAGAATGAAATCGGGTTTTCTTTTTTACTTTCTTTCACAATATCGCTGATTGTTTTATAATTTTCTTCTTGGCTGGAAATTCGCGGTGCAGCTTTATCAAACGGCTTTTCAAGTTGAAATTCTGATTTAAAGACCTTTATGAATTCGTCGAACGCTTTGACTATTCGTTTTCTTTCTTCTCCTTGAGGGTATTTCATCTCATTTTGATACGCTAGAAGCGGGTGCATATCTTCCGTTACCCTATTCGGCGCAACCAGATAAGTATTTTGCATTCCTTTCTCTGCGAGTTTGTCCTCGACAAATGCTTCAAAACCGCGCGCGAAAAACTCCACTCTTTCAGTGAGATCTTTGCTCCTCGTTGCGAGCGCGTTATTATAGAATTTCGTATTTGTGCCATCAGGATTTTTATAGATCGCAGAAATCAATTCTCGAATTGGTTTTACAAATTCACCTTTGGGATTCATAGAAATAAAGTGACTTCGATCCCGTTTAGAATCTTTTCCGGTGCAGAAATGGTCAAAGAAATGTCCGAATTCGTGCGCCACTGACCCGTCCCCATTTGTTTTCGTTACATTGATGATTCTAAAATTGGAACTGTAACTCGCGGATTGTCCCGGTTTACCCCGCGCACCGAAAGCCATATTCAGTCGTCCTTGAATATTTACTTTTTTTAAATCAATCTCTAACGCGTCTTCTAAATCCTTCATGGAAGCAACAAATCGCGTTATATGGTCTTTGGATGACTTATCATCCATGTAATTTCCAAACTGGACGGACCTAAAGCCCCAATCTTCGGAAAGTGCTTTTGAAGAAATTTCACTCGATTGTATTGCTCGCCCGTTTTTTCTTAATATCACTCCTAATGGTAAACGTTTAAGATTTTTTTGATTTGGATTTAATTGTTTTGTAGACTTCTTTTTCTCAGCCCAAGACCAATCTGAATCTCGAACATTATTAAGGGGATATTTTGACCATTCTTCTCTTGTGGGAATATCTTTCTCTTTCGTTCTTTCGAGGAAGATTTTTTTCGCATACTCTTCGCTAAACTGCGGATTTTTCCTTTGTAATTCTTTTGCATTTGGATACATTTTTAAAAACGAATTTCTTTGAAGTTCAGAGTTTAATTCTAATTTCTCAACATAATCTTTGTATTTTTTGGAGGCTGTTTCTTCGCTGAGTGGATTGTATCTTAAAGCATCCCTCCAAACCATTATCGCGGGATCTGTTTTTGTGAATAAGAGGTTTGCAAATCGATCCCCCATAACCGAAGGAATGAGTCGTAGACCAGGCTTAGAATCATTCACATAATAATATTTGTTCAATAACGAATAAAGTTCTCGATCTATTTCGTAGGTTTGATTTATTTCACCGCTTACTAACTTTTCAATGATCGTTTCTGTACCAGGAACCGTATTTCCGATGATCTTTTTGTATTTTTCGGCAATTGCATTTATAGAATCTTTTGTTTGGTCCGAATTTGAACATTCAGATTGGAATTCTGAAATCTCAGAGCGAATTTTACTCATAAAATCTCGGAGTGTTCTTCTCGAAAAGGAATTCGCGTAATCAGTAATTTCGGAAATTGTTTTCGCATTCAAGATCGGATCGAGGATTTCTTTTAAGTTTTGAACATACTCCTTTCGTGCATAATCAGAATCCGCAGGTTTCGAAGCGATCGCTTCATAAAGCTTCGATTTGAGAAAAACTAAACCACCATTCTCTCCTTTATTTTTGTACTCCGTATAATCAAACTGCGGAAGAACTCGATCTTTTTTTACGACTCTTTCGGCTGTTGCAGAATCCAGTTTTTCTAAATCTGCATTCTTGAGTAATTTTGCGATCGCGGCCATCTCTTTTCGAGATCCCGGCACCCGATCATTAAAATCTTTGAATTCTTTGTTTTTTTCTTTAACATCAAGTATGCTTTGAACTACATTATGTTCAATGTCGATATTTACGTCCGATTCCTCTTTTTTAATTTCCTCTCTATCGGTATCGTTTGAGACTTGAGCGGCTTGGTTTTGTTCAATCCATTCATTTCCATGTGTGTCGTGTTTACCCTCTGCATTTTTGTTACCGCGCATCGCTTCGGAAAGAGCGGAAGTTTCCAAAGGAAGATTCGTAACCTTGGTTTCGAAATTACTTTCTTTATTTGCAGATGTCTCTTTAGGTTTATCAATGACTACGATTCTTGTACTAACCCCTGTTTGTCTAAAAGAGTCGTTACCTTGAAATGATCCCGAAGGAAGTTGTTCCGCTTCGCCGCCGATCTCATCTAACCAACTTCTAAAATTTTTTGATTTCGAATCCTCTCGGTAAAATGGACCTTCGGACATGATACTTACGAGTCGTCCGCCCGGTTTCAACAACGAATACGCGTGTTGAATGTGAGCCATATCTTGACCCTTTTCAAACGGAGGATTCATTATAATTCGATCGTAAAGTTTGTCTTTAAACTCTAAGAAGTCGCTACCAACTAAGTTGAATTCTTTTTTTTGGAGAATTTCTCGTAAGGAACCGAAATACTCGATCGTATCGGGCTTGATACCCGTTGAGCTTAATATTTCTTCGGAAAGATCTCCTTTCCCTGCGGAGGGCTCCAGTACATCCATGCCGAGAGTAATTTGAGCTTCATTTACAAGTCTTTGTGCTAACGGTTTTGGGGTCGGGAAGAAACCTGGGATCTTGGCACCAATGAGATTTTCTTCTAATTTTTGGATTTCCCGTAATTTTGGATCCGGTCCTCTACCTTGATTCTTTTCAATAAGACCGCGTAAATGTTTTCCCGCATCCTCGATCTTTTTATACGTATCAAGACCGAGGCGGAGCATACTTAATGTTTCTGTGTTGTATTGATTTACATCTGGTTTTCCCTTAATAAAGATTTCGTATTTAACTTCTCCAATTTGAACCGTATTCTTTGATTTTTTGTCGGCGGGTTTCACATACAGATTTTCTTCGAGATTTTCTTTTAAATCAAAGATCCGTTTTAACTCTTCTATTTTTTCAAGATTGTTTATATGGATTGTTTCATGATTCGAATTTCTATCTCTTAGAGTGAATTTAAGAATTGTTTCATAATCTGATTTCGAAAGGAGTCTATTTTTCAAAGCCCAGTCTAAACTATGATTATATACTCTGCCTTTTGATCCTATTTTTATATCATTCGATGATTCGGATAAAAAAGAATTCCTATAAAATTTACGAAAACTCACAGAAACTTTTTCATCTAAGGCTTTCAATTCATTCGAATCAGGTATTTGTCTATATCTGTCCAGATACTTTGAAGCCGATAAAATACCCTCAATATCTTTTTTACTTTTGATACTTTTAAGATACTCTGGAAGTCTTGCGTCTTCGACCTCGTTTGCGAGACCATAGAGGGCAGCTTGAATGTTTCTCATCTTTACGGCGTCGTCTCTCATTGCGGAAGCGATTCCCGCCCTTCGTCGCGTCGGGTTTTGTTTAGAAATCGGAGGGTTTTCTCTGTGCTGAATTGCCTCTTCCATGTTGTCGGCGAGAAGTCTAAATTTAGAAGAGATTACTGATCTTTTTATGGGTGAGTCGTCATCGATCGGTTTAGGATTGTTTTTTTCGTTATATGTAAGAAGAGAATCGCTTACATAGGTTCTTAATATTTTTAAGACGATGGATGATTCTTTTATTTCAAGCCGCGAGACCTCTTCGTTTATCTTCGATTTAATCGCAAGAGGTATCTGTTTTCTTTCGAGGGAGGTTTTCACTCGTTCAATGTAATTTTTATCCGATAGAGAGAGACCCTCGTTACTCAGTTCTTTTACAATATCTTGTAAAAAGTTACTTTGAAGAGTTTTCGGTCCGCTCGCCTTAACATCATGTTCGCCCGATGCGTTGTCATTCCCAAGCATCGCTTCCGAACGCGATCGTTTCGTATCTTTAACTTTTTCGGAAACTAAGGACCGTAAGATTTTATTTACGTTTTCGGAAGTGACTCGAATATATCGATATGAAAGATTGAGGATTTTATTTAGATCATTCTCTCCTTTGTAAGCAAGATCCAAGTATTCTTTTGCCCTAGATTCTAACCCCGCATCGAGAAGTGCGTTTTTGACCTCGGTAATTAGGGATCCTAAATCTTGGATTTTCCCCGGAGTATATACTGGTCTGAAAATTGCTTTCGATTGGTTTTTTAGATGAGGAAGGTTTGTAAAAAGAGACGGTTGGCGCGGATCGGATTCTTTTTTCGATTTTACCTGTTCTGATTCTAAACGGAAATCACCGTTCTCTTTCCCCTGCAAAACATGTTCGTTAGTTTGCGGGTTATGAGTCGCGGTATGTTTTTGATTCTCATTTTTTACTCGGTGAAACGGGGGCTTTGGCGGGGCTTTGATTTGTCTCCAAGGGTGTTTGAGGTTTGGAAATTTTCTCCAAATAGATAAGTCTTTGTGTGTGGATATATCAAAGTTGTAATATTTTTTTCCTTTAAGAATCAGGAGAGTATCGCGCACAACTTCTCGAATTTCAGTCATTTTGAAAAAGTTTAGTGCGGATCGAATAATCGGAGGTACAGAGCTTTTTTTGGTTAAGTCAATAATTCCTGGAAAGTCAATTTATAGTTTCTTGACAAAGAAATGAGAATTCATCTACAGTGATGCGATTTTTTTAGTTAAGGAGATTTTGAAGTGAGTGAAGAAACAAATGATGCGATAATCCAAGCGGACAATGGACAACCGATAAAATGCAAAGTATTAACGGAATCGCTCTCAATAACGCTTCAAAGGTCAGAACTGTATGACCTTAAAGTTTCCTACCCGATCCATTTTATGATAACGACAAACGGTTTCCATTCACCCTTCCAAGAAATAAATTTAAGGGCATGGTATATCGGAATCGGACCTGACAAAGGTGATAAAAAGGCAGAGCAGTTTGAAATAACCGAAATCATAGAAATGTAATTAAGACTTTTCCCGGTGAACACTTTTCGATGGACTCCATTTGAAATTAAGATTCGTAGACGCCTTCGCTTGACCGGGAATAAAATCGTCGATTACATCCGTGATATATCCGAATTCGGAAACGTCTTCGATTGGAATTGGATAGGTCTTTGACGGATCGATAAAAATTTTAAAAGGCATGCCGGGTCTCAGAGGAACAAAACCGGTCTCAAAGGTGCCTGACGAAACTTTTAATTCATCGCGGTTGCAAAATATTTGAAAGAGAGTATCCCGGATTCTCGAAAGTTCACCTTTGTAGTTTTCCTTTTTCGAAGCCGTTAGGTTCTCTTCTTTAAAAACAAGTCCAGCGACTTTAACATGTAAAAGTTTAGGCCCAAAGACTGCGCGCAATTTGTCATCATACTTTGGTTCGGAAAGAATGGTTCCAAAACTTTGAAATGTGTTTTGGATAACGTGAACACCGACGACTACGGATTCTTCGGAGTCCTCAATTCTGTAATTTTTTAGATCGTCCAGGTCAAAAAGATAATACGCATCGATTCCGAAACTCTCTAAGTCTCTGAACCTTCCATCAGGTCCAAACATATAAAACGGAGTCGGTCTAAAAATAACTTTTGCTTCCGTATTCCCTACCTCGTATTCTTCGACGACCGAAGAACCGACCTCGCCAAAGGAAACACCTTTTCCATAAACACCGTCGAGGTCGAAAGTTTCTAACGGATCGACAAACAATTCATAAAGCGGTTCGGATACATACGAACGAAGGATCTCCCAAAAATTTACATAGGAACCGATCGTAAAGGAGGATAGGACTTGCGATTCGTACGCAAAAAACTCCGTATACGCCTTCTTCGGTAGTAGGATCGAAAGTATCGCATCTGTGTTTTGGGAAGTTGTCGGTGAAAGGACGTTTTTGTCGGCGTACCGAGAAACGTTCATAAGTTTACAAAAGAACTCGTCCCAAAAGTTCCGTATCAAATCGGAAAGCTGGCCTTGTAAAAAAACCTGCGCGGCCTTCGTGATAACACCGGCGTACGAATCTTCGGAACGCGCCGCCGGTTCGCCGTCTTGTTTTTGATAGTCGATAAAAAAGTCGGTATCGGAAAGAATTGTCTCGATCGGTGAAATCGTAACGTTTACAAAACTTTTTCCGTCCGCCGAATACTCTCGCGCAGCGTTTTTCACCTTCCCGACATTGAGCTTTCGAAATACTGGATTTTTTTCTTTCCCCTCCCCTACATCGATGTAAAGAAAAACGATACTCCTGATCGAAAAGACCTCTCGAAATGGAATCTCCTCTCCTTCTTCAATTTGGTCTAACGGAAGCGCGGTATCTCCGCTTGTTTGAACGAAGTATTTTTCTTGATAGGGAATTGTTAGAAAGATTCCACCTTTTCCGGCGGAGATAGAGCGGTGAGACTTAATACTCGTAACATATTCAACCGGAAAGAAATGTTTCGAATCTTTTCCAGGAAGACGGATCTCTAGCGCGAAGCCCTTTGGGGGTAAAAAGAAAGAGTTACGAACCGATTTGAATTCTTTTTGTTTCGTATCACCGGCAGACGGCATTCCAAAACTATTTCTTATTTTTCTAAATCGGCGGTCCGGTTTTTGTAGGTGGTGACGGACCCGGTGAATACGTATGTCCGTGGTTTTTGGCAGGAATTCCGTCGATGATTACATCCTCGCTAACCGTGATTTTTCCGGTCTGGTCCGTATCTCCTTCTATCGTTAAATCCCCTTCGAATTTTGTGTTTCCTTTGAATGTAGTCTCACCCTCAATTTCCAGAGTTTCGACTTTGAGTTTTGCTTTTTTGTTTTCGAAGTCGAGTGAGAATACAAGAACTTGATTTTCGTTATAGATTTCGATTTTGTGTGTGGTTTTTCGTATGCAGTAACCGGATTCGTGAAAGTCGATAATGTCTTTTTCAGGATCGATAAAACTAAACTTAGACCAAAAACTTTGAAGATTGGAAAGATCAGAATCCTTTGTAGCGAATGGAAAAACTTGTGTGATTACAGGTGCGCGGTAGGAACCTGCGATAAACTCCAAAAGGACTAACTGGTCTTTTTTGATTCCAAACGCTCGTCCGTGTGCATTCCCATTTTGTTTTAAAAAAGGTCCGATGGTTCGAACCTTTTTAAACGGTTCTCCAAAGGTTGTTATCACGTTTACGCGAAACCGCGGTAGAACCTCGGTAACTGTCGCAAGTAGCGCGGAGGCAAACCTTGAGTCCGGGGACTGAGGTCGTTCTTGAAAGTCAAATGCGTCGTTTGAAAATCCAGACCTCATACGGAAATTATCGCGCTCCCTCCGCTCAACGATTCGATATAAAATAGAAAGTGAAGGGTGTCTGCGTCTTGAACAGTTCCGAAGAACTTCGCATCAAGAATACGTGGATTGGATTTAATCAGTCTTAGGAATTGAGGGATATATTTTTTTCTTTGAATTTCGTCGGGCAATTCTCCCGGAGGAATCGGATTTCCAATTTCAGGAGAACCGGGAATTGATCCTTGAATAATGTCAATGTGATCTAACGTTTCGTTAAATAGTGCATCGTCTCCCTCGACAAGTGCAAGATCGCCGGTCGGAGACACTTCAATTCCTCTGTTCGGCGTGAGCTTTATATCGCAACCGATGAGTGCGACCTCTAAATCTTTCGGAGAAGGATTCTCGGGAAGACTTGTGAAAATATTCGTTCTTGTTCCATACGGGATCTTGATTGCAAGTCGATCGAGGGTTGTATCTCTTTTACCGTTAAAAGATGCAAGGGCTTGTCCAAGGCTTGCGTCTCCGAGCTTTGTTTCTGCGATATTCTCCCAAGTATCATTTGCCGAAGTATGAAGTATGGAAAATTCGTTGTCAATACTTGCTACGTTAAGCGCGGCAAGGGTTTCAAGTAGTATCTCATCGGCGGATAAGGCGAACCTGTAAACGTCGTTGTCGACCCATACAGTAAAATCCGCACCGGGTTGTAGGCTCATGGCTTCATACGATCCCGAGTTATCCACTGGGATCACGAACTGACCTATCAGCGCAAAAAGCGCAGAGCAGTTGTGTCGAGTTTGGTCAATGTTTTGTCTAAATTCAGCTTCGTTCGCTCTCGACTTTTTGTAAGCTTCGTCGATTTTGTCTGATAATTCCTCTGCGTGAAATCCTCTTCTTTTTTTAGATATTCCCAAATCGGATTTTGCGGACTCAAACGTAACGCGAGCGAGCTTTCCTTGCGCGGTAAACTGATCTTTCATCCGGTCCCAAGAAGAAAGAAGTCTTTTTGCGGAACTTGTAAAAACTTGTACTCCGCGAGCGGCACCAAGTAATGCACCGGAAAGTTGTAAGGGTACATTTACAAGATTCTCGAGCTCGTTCATAAGACCGGAAATGGTTCGAAACGCGTTGAAGTTACTCCTTACAAGCTGGCTCGCGATTTTAGAATTCAGTTCCTTTACGACGACAAGGTTTAGCGAATACTTGTAAGTGTTTGTGTCGCTGACTGACCGGGAAATCGTAAATCCATTCTGCGGAATCACAACCTCGACAGTACGATTTCGATCGTAATCCCGAAAAACAAACGCATGCGTTTTCCATGTGAGTCGATTCTCTGAAAATAGTTTTGTGATCTTTTGTGCTTGTGGATCGTTTGAAGAATACTCAACCGCGTCAAGACTCCTTGCGTAGTGAAGAAAATACATAAAGTCTTGAAACTCTTGAAGCCCGGAACGAAACTCCCCTCCCCCAAGACTCAAGTAACTGCTTCGAATCTTGTCGTAGTAACTCCCAACTTTGTTTTTTACGATCGACTTCCCGGCGGAAAATGCGGACTGAACAAATCCACTCCCTGAGTCTCCTGGTATGGAAATTTTAGGTTTTGAAGGAAGACCCAAATGATAGATGTGAAACTCCCCTTCGAGTTTTATATCGTTGTTATCTTGTCCGTAATCGACAACGATACAACTTCCAAAGGTTTTCTCGACTGAAGTTCTGTTTTTAAAATTTTCAGTGTAGCTAAGAGGGCCGTTTACAAAAAAGTATTCTGATTCATTTTGAAAAATAGAATACGTTCCGTTTGATTTCTTTTCATAGAAAGCAAACGAGAAAACATTTTGAGGCTCATAAGTCGGCGCAAGAGACCCGCTAAACGCTCCTCCCGTAACTGAATTAAATCCCGACGTTACTCCACTGACGACACTGGAAAGCACGAAAGAGAGAGTAGGGGAGGCTTTTTAATCGGAGTTTTCCGATTTCAAATTTTCGAATACGGATCTTCTTTGTGGCCGCTCCGTATGTTCCAAAAATTTTCTTAGAATATGTTACCGCGATACAGAACTCGCTTCTTGCTTCCGGTTCACGTCTTTCAAATTTTAATCCAGGTTCAAGAATCTCAACATGGATTGCCGCGATCGCAACAGTCCTCGCAGAAGGGGATCTACGAACCCTTAACGGTTTTTACTACGCGATCAAAGAAGGCGTATACAACGCCTTCGGTTTTAAAAGACTCCCCGGACTTGTATCCGTTGGACTCGTTCGTATCGAACATTTAGGTCATACCGAACCGATCACAATTCCCGTTTTCAAACTCGACCTTTTCGGTCTTGAGTATGAATCGATCGCATCCGTTACTATACCGGTTGGACAAACCTTTAGCGAGATTGAAATCCGGGCAAAAAAGCCAGGAGTCGATTACAATATCCGTAGGCTTTCGATCAATACACTGGAAGGACTTGGTTCGGTAAATATCGAACTTCCGCCAAACATTCGAATATGGAATCCGGCAGACTTCGCTGGTGGAACAAATCTTGAATCCGAAGAAAACAGGTTAAAAAGATTCAGAAACTTTATCATTTCATTAGGTCGTTCGACAAAGCTTGGAATCTATACTGCGGCCACATCGATCCCCGGAATAGCAGGGGTTCAACTAACAACAAACTGCAATCCATATTCGGGTGCGTTCGAAATCGGTTGGATCAATTTGTATGTAAGCGACGGAACCTCAAACCCTCCACAAAGTCTTTTGGATTTGGTTCAAAAAACGATCGAAGGAGACCTAAAAGATCCAGAGAATTATCCCGGATTTTCCGCCGCAGGTACCCAAGTTGCCGTTTTCCGAATTCCGGTCTTTGGTATCACGGTAAAGTTCAAGCTTCAAATCCAAAAAGAATCTCAGCTAAAAGATGAAGACGCGTTAAATATCGCGCAAAATCAAATCACCGTTTACCTGAATACGCTTCCTGTTGGTTACGATGTTCTTTTAAAACAAGTCGAGGGAACTATCCTTAAAGCGCACCCTGACTTTTATCGGGTCATTATCGAAGAATTCTACGGAAAACTTGCAAGTGATCCTGTTCCAAATCCAGTCCCGCTAAACTCTGATGTCGTGGTTCCATCGACGTATCTACCGCGCACAGGTGGAACCTCCGGCGGTTCCATCTCTGGAACGCTTGAACGAGTGGAGCCAACCTAAATGTCTTTTAACAAACTCTTAGAATTGATTCCGCAGATAAACGCAACCGATCCTGTGTTTCGAGAACTCTTCGGAAATGAGGAGAGACCGGAGCTTAGTCCGGTTACGAATATAAACGACATTAACAAGGGTGCGCTTTTTAATTCGGTTGAGTGGCATTTGAGATACCAAGCCTTAGCCGCGCGTTCGGCGGAGCTTTCTAACGCGGAAGGATATTTTTTAAAACTTTGGGCAGAGTTTTTAGGAATCGAAAGACCTGTTGGAATGTCAGACGAGGAGTTTGTCGGATACATTATCGGATATGTTCTCTCTAATGAACCTACAATTCCAAAACTCGGCGAGGTCTTTCCTGCACCCGATTTTGTAGTTCTTCGGTGTGACGAGCTAGGATTTGCAACCGACATTTCCGCGAGTGATCTAGGACTTAACATTCCCGGTCCGGGAACAAAAGCCGTTTCAGGAATTATAACCCCCGATCGCGGCGCAAGTTATATCGTCGTAGATGATATGAGTCGTTTAACAAATCTTCAACTTACAGAAGCGACAAGGATTCTCGCCGCTGGAACTGCGGTGTTCGCGGGAGAAACCAATGTCTGAGGTTCAAATTCCTTTAACAAACAACGAAGTTAAAATTTATTATCACAATCAATTTCAAAAACTTTCTTCCACAGATCTTAACCGTCTCTCCGGCGCGGAACCGCAAAACTCTAGTATCCCCGCGATTCTTACTTCAATACTTGCAACGATAGGAAGAACAACGGATACCGCGATCGGATTCGAGGTAAGTTCACCCGAAAATCATACAATTCTTGTCGGACCCGGACTTGTAATTCGACCCGATGCAGTTCATCTTTTTCCTTCTATAACGCTTACACCCTCCTTGGGTGCGCTTTGCGGGATTTACGAA
The DNA here is from genome assembly GCF_003545925.1 of Leptospira yasudae. Lineage (NCBI taxonomy): Bacteria > Pseudomonadati > Spirochaetota > Leptospiria > Leptospirales > Leptospiraceae > Leptospira > Leptospira yasudae. Next base: position 42,526 of record NZ_QHCU01000010.1, read on the forward strand.
TTCTCACTTGATTCTCTTCTTTCCGATAACTCCGCGGTTCAGGTTTGGAATATTGAATCGGAAAGATTTCAACCGCAGGTAAGACCGACGCGAAAAACGTTTCAAACAAATCTTTTTGAACAGTGGAGTCCGACGACTCCCCTTCCCTCTTCTACTCCCGGAAGATTTTCACTCCTGTCGTATGAAAAAAGTTCACCTACCGGACCGATTACAAATCTGGTTCGTACACTTCCTGTCTATGATCCTGCACTGATCGGAATCGATGTGGAATTGAATCCTGGGATTGAAGATAACGATTCGCTTGCGTCTGCGATAAACTGGCTTTTTGATTTCATCGAAGAAAAGGAATTTATAAGAACGACTCCCTCACCCGGATTTAATTCCGCGAACTGGAGGGTACGAACACAAGGAAACCTTTCCTTTTGGAGTATAGACAACGGGGGTAGCTGGCACCCTTTCGCATAACCCCACCGAGCGGTCCTTCGTCTCCGGTTCCCGGAGCGGGTGGTCATTGGGTGGGGAATTACGGTTCGAATCGTTACGACGTGTTTCCTCAAGGTTCCTATTCAATCGGGGACTTTTGGCATGTCGTCGACGCGCATCTTGATTACGGTGTTCCCGTTACTGACTGCGGACAGTGTGGAGGTCAAAACGAATGTTTTCAAAAAGGGCCGTGGTTTGACTGCTTACCGTGTCCGGGCGGTTATTCAAGATCCATAAATGTCGGGCTTTGTTGGACCGGTGGCACCGTATTCGTTCCGTGTTGCACGACGACTTGTTGTATAAACAACTGCAATACGTGCCATATTCCGAATTGGTATACGAGATACCGAGTCTATAAATATGAATTTCTTCAATGGACTCTCGTCACAACCTATTCTATCCCCGGAAGATTCTGGTCTTAATCCATGAAAGAAGAGTCCTTAACTTTTTCTGAATCCAGACTTGAGGTTTGTCTCTCCTGTCCATTCGTCGTAAAACGAATTTTCTCAGAACAATGCAGCGTTTGTTACTGCTTTGTTCGCCTCAAAACAAAACTAAAATCCGAGGCTTGTCCGATAGGGCGATGGAAAAGAGAATCCTAATATGAGTTGTTGTAGTGGAGGAAAAACTATGAATCAAGAACTGATATTCAATCAAATCGAACAGTTTTCGAATATCGAAACGAACTTAAAACTAAAAGATAGCGTTGCGACTAAGATTGTCCGCGCCCTTCTTCAAAAAGCAAAAGAACTGCATGAAGAATTTAAAGAAAATAGTGAGGAACATATCTTTCACAGCCTTTCCCAAAAAGCACTTACCGCATTCTATACCAATCAAGATGTAAGTTCCCTTTTAGAAATGGTAAGTGAAAAGATTTTTCTAAGCCTTAGCGAAGCAAAAAAATTAGCGGAAGAGTTTAAGAAATAAAACCTATGAAGCTAAAAAAGAAACTGAAATCCCTTCTCTTTTCACTCACGTTTCCGAGACTTTCATCAAAGGTTCTTATAAACCGTTCCGGCTGGAATCTCATATTACGAAACCACTTCTCACCTTGGCTTTCCGTAACGGCGTTCCCAGTCTTCTCCCTGACCTATGAAGGAAGGGAGAAAAACGGACACTACGTATCCTGGATTTTCGGAATCTTTGGAATCTCTTTTGTTTTTCTTTTCTATTCCAAATCTCCAAGTTCGGGGTGTTGAAGTTCCCTTTCGTAATCCCCTAAAAGATCGCGCTTTTTTAAAAACTCTAAAAGAACATCTCTTTCAAGTTTGAGCGCGTCTCTTTCTACAAACGTAAAATCGATCGCGATAAAAAGATCATCAAATGCTTTTTGAGTGAGAGCTTGAAAGTAAAGTCCCTCGGTAAGAAGCGCACGGATTCGTAAAACATCGGGGTGATGTCGGAATGGTTTGTTTTGCATTCCGCATTCTAAAATTCTATGTGGCTATCGGGTTTGAATATTCCTGTTTTAGTTCGTTCAATTTTGTAATCGCTTCTTCCATTTCGAACATGTATGATTTCGAAAAAAGCATTCCTATACTTGAATCGTCTTCGATTTCTTTCAGTTTTGATTGTATCGAATCCTTGATTATATTAAGATCCTGAATAATCGCCCCAAGTCTTCCGATTACGGAAGCAGAACCGACACCTTTGTCTGCGGCTATGGCGATCGAAGCCGCAAGCTCCTTTGAAAATTCTTGGGAAAGTGCGTTTACATTATCCCCTAAAATTCGGTTATATGTTTTTTGGATTCCGTCAAGCATTGTATCCAGCATTTTTCTATTCGTCGCGGCCTTCTCCATTGAACCGACGGACCGCAGAGCTTCTTTTTGAATGTTTGTCGCTACCGAATCAAAATCAAAATTATCGAATTCCCCGCTTTGGAGTTCTTTGATATAGTTTTGAACTACTGCCGGACCTTTTCCCGGATACTTTGCTTTGTTCTCAACATACCATTTAAACGCTCTAATCTGAATCGTATGGTTTGGTTTCTCGTTTTTGTCTTTTCCAAACATTCCGATCACCTCGGCAACACCGAGAGGTAACGATTTATCCTTTTTTGAAATGAGAGCAAATAGATCCGGGCTAAGATTTTTTAAAGCTAGACGCTTTTCGATTTCTCCGACTTTTTTTCCTAACTTTTCCGCGATCGTTTTCGAATCCCATCCGTTCTCTACCATTTCGAAATATGCGTTTGATTCGTCGGTTGGATTCACTGATCGCCTGTGATTTTCGCTAACTTGAGCGACGAGTCTTTCGTTCGTGGATTGAAAAGATTTCGGAACTACGTGAATCTCAAAACTATTCGGAAGCTTTCCTTCTTCTACGAGTTCTTTGATTGCTTCGTAGCGGTGGTGTCCTGCGACGACAGTCCACTGGTTTTCTTTTAGATCCACCGCCATCGGATACTGAGGATCATATCCGTTTTGTTTTATAAGGGCTTTCAGTGAATCGATTTGATCTCGATCGTAATTCTCTTTTGCTGTGTATTGTTTTATGACTCGAAGTTTGTTAAAAGGGAGTTTTGTCGGAACTGGATTTCCTGTTTTCGGAGTTTCTTCTTTTTTTTCATTCTTTTCAGTTTCCGGTTTTCGCTCCTTTCTTTCGCGACCGCTCGGTCGAAGTCTCCAACCTTTTTCCGTTTTAATTCGAGTTTTCCCGTCACTCCAAACCGAAGGCGAGTTCAGTGGTGCCGGCGGTCTTCCTACACCAATTTGCGCTTTCAGAATTTTTTCTAAACGCGGGATCGAATCTTTGATAAGGGTAAGCGAGGAATTTAAAATTTCATACGGGTTTTGTTCTTTTGATAATCTTTGATTCGGATCTTGAATTTTGTTATTAAAGATCGCTGTTTTGCGAACTTCGAAGAGTGGAGTATCTTCTAAAAAATCCGACTGTTCTGAATTCTGTTTTTTTAGAAGAGAAAGTTTTGATTTGAGAAATTCGATCTTTGGATTTTTTAATTCCTTCTTTGTGGAACCGGTTTTAAGCCACTCTTTAAACTGATCTATTGTTAAGGAAATAATACTTCCAAAACCCTTCCAACCTTTTTCGTAATTGGAAAGATACGCTTGTTTTGCGGCTTTTTGATCGTGAAAACCGAACATAACTTTGTGTTCATCAAAGGAATGGTCTTTGTTTTTTTGATTGATAACGAATACGATTTCGGATTCGGTGTCAGGACCAAGGAAAACGTCAACATGATCCCCGTCGGCACCGGAAGTTCTTTTAAGATACCCGTAATCGTTTCGAATCTTTATTTTCCACTTCTTGCCGTCTCTGTCTTCACCCGAACGATAGGTTCCTTTTTTGTTCTCGATCGCAATATCGAATCCTTGGATTCGAACATGATTCTTTTTGTAATTCCCCGCTTTTAACTGTGCGGGTGATGGATTTGATTTCAAAACGTTCGAAACGAACCCAATACAGACAGACTTTTCTGTCTGTATTTTTAATTCCTCTTCTTCTCCTTCCTCTTCCCAAAAAAGAGCCTTCGCTTTTAAAAACTCACTCAGGAATTCGGCTCCCAGCGTTTTGAATTCCTTGGACAAAGAGACACATCCCTCTTTTGAAATCTCCTTATTAGAAGACTTAAAAACAGCGAGCAGTGCTTTTCTGGAAAGCTCGTTTAGTTGCGCTTCCATCCAAGGCTCTCCCTCTTCGTCCATTGCCCACTCTTGCCAGAGTGGGTTTTGTTTGGTCATAGAAAGATGAATCTTGTCGAGGATGGATTCTGCGAGTTCGAACGTAATATCTTCTTTTTGAAGAAGGGTCAAAGGGTTTTATGAACCTACGATTTCTATTGAATTTTGTTTTTCTCTGAACTTACAGTATTCTTCCCAGAAAGTTTTTAGCTGATCGCGGTTTAGGGATCTTAACATACCTTGGATCGATCCGGTTTGTAAAATCTCATCGTTTGGAAGGATGAGAATAATCGGTTCAAATTTGTAAAGTGTTTTGAACGGAATTGCAACGTAACGGGCCATCTTACTTGCAAGACCTTCGGGATTCTTATTGGTTCGGGGGTCGTAGTGTAGAACCATAATTTGACCGGGAGCTTTCGCGCTAAAACTGAAATTTAGCTTCCATGTAGCGAACGCAAGAGCAAGCATTTGAAGATGATACGAAACAAAAATTAGAATGAGCCTGATTCTATTTTTGTAAAGAGCCGAATAATGATAAATGTATTTGTAGGTGATTGTTCTTTCGATACGCAAAAACGCTTCTCTGAATCGTTTTGGAAAAAAGAATTCCTTAACGATTCCTTTTAGAAAAAAATTTAAAGCTGAACTCATTGGTCTTCCTGATTGTTAGTTTAACGATCCTCTTCCGTTGAAGTTTGAAAGTGGTTTCATTTTGAAGATCCTTGGTTTTTCGCGGTCTTCTCCACTTCCACCCTCTACAAATCCCGTTATTCGAAATGTTGGATGATAATCGTAGATTATGGTGTAACCGTTTTTCGGTTTATCGGACAACCACTGGATTTTTGATCCTCCGTAAACGATATAGTCCTCGCCGCGTTTGTGCGTTTTGATTCCGTTTCGTTCTTTAGAAAGGATCTGATCGACAGATGCGATCGGGGAATAAGATACAGTGTCGTATTTTGAATTTTGGAAGGATACGAATTCGGAGTGTCTTAGAGTCGTGACAAGAAGGGTTATAATATCTCCTTCCCCCATTTTGTAACCTCCACCCATAACAGCCATGAGTTCGCCTTCTTGAAACGTGATCTGGCTTCTCTCGAATAGTTTTCTTGAATCGGGATCGTTTCTAAATGTCTTGTATGCAATTTTTACCGGGTTAAAGGTTTGAACCTTGACCCGGTATCGTCCGCTTACTCGTTTCGGGAAAACGATTGAGTTTAGGGAATGACCGCTGATTTCAACTTCAAAGGGAGATTCGTTTTCATCCTCCGGAACCTTAAAAACTTCTACGACTCCGACGATCGCCTCTTTGTTTAGTTCCGGGAAAAGTTCGTATTCGTTACGCCCGATGACCTCAAAGAATTTCTCTTCGATTAGGCTTACATTGTATTTTAAAAGAACCGCGTTCCAGTATTTGAGATTTTCTAAAACCTCAAAAGAATCCTCATTTGTATGTGTTACCGTAAGGGGAGTTTGTTTGCCTTGGGATTGAAGAACCGCGCTAACGATTTCCGTAATCGGTGCAAACCTCGTATATACCTTACTTCCTTGGATTTTGTAGGCAAACTCTTCTTGGATGGTAAGGGTTTCTTGAAAGGTTCGGATAAGCCCGTCTAAACAATACTTACAATCCGGAAGTCTTTCCTCTTGTGGGCAAGGACAAGGTGTAAGTCTGTACCAGAGTGCCGATTCACCTCTACGATCAAGAAGCTCCTCGTTTGTGAGCGGTGTTAAAACGTTTGGTTTTGTAGGAATGGAAAAGGGCGTTTGACCGCCCTGGCCGGATTTCCTCAAATCCTACGAACCCTTGTCGCTTGCGTTTCGAAAACACCTTTTACTTTGTCAAAGCCGCGTCTTGTTTCGAATTCAACGGGTGTTCCGTTTTGGATTTCATCCTCTCTGAGACTGGAATACTTCGCATTGAAGAAAAAACATCTTTGATTCTCTGTTTCGATGAATCCGTATCCGCCTTTATTGATGGATTGGTTCCAAGGAATGTAACGTCTGATTGTTCCGCTTAAAAGTTTTGATTTTGTTTCCAAGTGATAAATTCTGAGAGCCATTCCGATTCTTCTTCATGGCTGCACATGGGTTCCTCCCAGATCCCACTTCGGTATACATCACTCTTCCGAATCGGTCCAAAAATTCTTTCTAATCGAATCCGTTCCTCGTTCGCCTTCACCTCTTCTTCATATCTTGCGTCGGTCCTTAACCTTTCTTTTGCGTCACGGATGCGACCCTCTCGAAATATTTCGTCAATCTCGTTCTCTTCTCTTTCTTCTTTCTCTTCTTCGACGACTTCGTATTCGCAACTGCAATTCGGGTGCATGGGACAACAGAACCAGTATTCACCATATTTTCTTTCCGCGTTTGATTTTCCGGGCCAGACCGCTATTGTAGTTTTCGGGTCTCCATAGAACTGATCTTGTCCGAGATAGACAAGACCAAGACTTTTCATGTATCGTTTGTCTTTAAGGCTTTCTTTGGAAGGGAAGACTCTTGCAATTTCGTTTCGAAACCGCTTACACTCGTTACACCGGACCGGATTTGTGTGGCTGTGCGGGTTTCCGTAATTCCCGCCGGACATTCGAACATACGTCGCGGTCTCGCTTTCGTTTGCGAGCATGAGAAGTTTTCCGTTATTGAAATTGATCGCGCACTCGGTAAACGCGAAACGAGCCATGTCTCTATTCAGATGATCGGTTACAAGTTCTTCGTATTCTTTTTCCCGGAGGGATCTCTCTTCCTCGGAAATCCCCTCTTCAAACATTCCAAGGGCATCTTTGATCTCCGTATCATCCGGCGAGATCATCAAGGATTCGATTTCTTCCTCGGTTGCATTCCTCGCCAATGCCTCGACGATTTGGCGGCGATACATGTTCGTTATGAGTTCAAACGCTTTCCCTTTTCTTTCTCCCCGGTTGTCATATATCGCAAGCCACTCGGCTCCTTTTGACTCAGTGTAAAGAAGCGCGTATGTTTGTTCTTTTGTGAGACCTACCTCTTCTCGTAAGACGTCAATATCTTCAAGACCGGGGAGATTGTGCGCGATCGCTTTTTCTGAGAATTCGGGTAAGGACAGACGTTTTAATTCGTCCGGGTCTTCTCCCTCTCCTATCATGTATTCGGCGACGTATCCTAGAATTGTCGCTTTGTCTCTTTCCTTTAAATACACTTCGTTCCAGTCGCGGGCAAGAAAATCGAAGATTTCCTGATCCTTCTCGTTTAGGTCTTCGCGGTATACAACCCCTTCCGGGAATTCTATTTTAGTTTGTCTTCGAAGCGGTGAATAGTCTTTGGAAGGATCGGGAGTTACCTGAATCGTTTTCGGGAAAAACGTTGGTCTTATGAGAAGTTCGCCATAGAATTTCTTTCTTAGCGAATCCATTGCATCCGACCAAACGGATTTTCGAATCTCAAATTGCTTTTGATCCCGATTATTCCCGAGAAGAGCGGATTGAAGAGAAAGAAAATAATAAAGCCAAGCGTAAGTTAGTTCTCGTACGACTCTATATTCTGAAAATCTTGATTCTCTCTGCATATCGAGGAGGGGTTATTTTCTTTTTTGGTTTTGGAATTCACGAACAAGCTTTGAGGCTTTCCAAAAAAGAATATGAAGAACTGTCTCGCGCCCTTTGTGATTCTCGATCGAGGAACATACGCTATCAAAAAGTACCTGCCTTTCGTTCTCAGGAAGTTTTCCAATCGCAATCGCGAAACTGGTATCTTTTTCAGGAGATCCTTCGAGAAGTCCCGATTCCCTAAGAACGCGAATCCCTTTAGTAAAAAGTAAATGAAGAACTGTATCGCGGGCTTGTTTGTTTACGACCGAGGATACTAGGCTGTCGAATAGATTTTGAATTTTGTCGGATTCAAGTTTCAATATTAGATTCGAAAGAAAGGTATCCGTTTCGTTGTCGTTTTTCTCTTCGTCTTTATCTAAGAATTCTATCGTTTCTTGTTCTTTTGATTGTTCTTCACTTTGCGCGGTCAGATTCGAGTTTTGCGAATCTTCTAATGTTAAGTTTTCGGTTTCTTGAGATTGTATTTCTGCTTCCAAGATTTCATCCTTTCCAGGTTTATGAAATCACTTTGAAATATTTGAGAGAATCGGAGAAGGTTAGTTTCTTGAATGCTGAAAACCGGGTTGAAGTCCAAGCCTTGCAAGTCTTTGATTTTGAATGTCGGAAAGCCTTACAGGTCGGTCCTCAATTTCTTTTTTTACGGTTTCTTTTTCCCGAGTAATAATCGAATTCTTTCTTCCGACAATCTTTAGCGCGAAGTATCTGAGACAGTCCATAGAATGATCGTGGTCCTTGCCGGGGACTTCCTTTGCATTCTTTCCGTCTTTTGCAGGAACCCAAGAGTAAATTGAAAATTCTTCGATCGTGTGAACACAGGTTCTAAAGATTCGAAGCTTGACGCCTTGTTTCGCGTCGAGGAGTTTCATTAGGGCTTGAATACCCGTGGAAATGTCTTTGTCCGCGGCGATTGTCGCAAGTCCGCACTCGGCCATTGTCGCGCGGTCTTCCGCATCGTGATCGGCGACTATAAAGAGGTTTGGTTTTCGGTTTTTCTTTATCTCTTCACAGTGTGTGCGAACTGTTTTTTCGCGTTCGTAGTGTTCATCCGCCAAATACCAGGTTTCGTTTGATTTGTCGAAGTAGAGCCAAAGAAAAACAAATGGATTCGTGTAACCAAAATCCACAGCACCAGCACAGTCCCAGGTTTCAGGAATTGTGAAAGGTTCGACAATCGCCTCTTCAAATTTGGGATAAACAAGTCCCTCTACATCGATCCACTGACCAAGAAAGAGCCGTTCGCGTTCAGCACCGGTAAGCTCCTCAAGCATCTGGACGTACTCTTTCGAAAGAAAAGGATTGTCTAAAGGAGTCCATGAACGTCTCGACATCCTTTGAAGTCTTGATGCGGATAACGCGTTTCCTGTTTCGGGATCTTGTCTTAAAACAAAATACTTAAAGATCCAATGGAAGCGGTTTCTGGGGTTACAGTCTACGATCAGTTTGTTTAATAGTTCTTCACGAACAAGAGAGAGACGGGTTTTGATTTTCTGGTAAGTCGCGTACGAGATTTGAGTCGCTTCATTGATAAAGATCGTACAAAACTCAGTCCCCATGATCTTTTCCACGCGATCGGCATCGTCAAGACCCGCGCCGTATATCTCGGAACCGTTTGTGAATGTCAGAATGTGGAGTGATTCGTTGATTGTAAAATCACGGTCCTCGACGAATCCCATTTCTTTGAGGCAAGGAATGAGAGTCTGTTTCCATACGGAGATTTTAAGATGATTGAGTCTGTAGCGTGCAATGAGGTGACGAGAGTTCGGAGAAATCCAAGCCCTTGATATGATAGCCTTTATAATCAGATAAGTTTTGCCGCTACGCGCTCCGCCGTCGTAGCAGATTTCCTGCACATAAGGCGCAGACCAATCCTCGTCTAAGGCGCGGGGTTGTTTTTCGGAGAAGACTTGATTTCGTTGGACATTTGTTGCGTTAGTTTTCTTCGGATCGATCTTTAGAAGAGATTTCTTCGACAACTACCCGTTTCCCGCCGATTAACTTCTCAACCGCTCCGGGACGTTCACCGACCCCCGTTACAATTTGAATGTTTACCTGGCTTCTTTCTTCCGAGTTACCGGATTCGTGCCTGATAGTATCCGGTTGTCCAAGAGATCGGAGAAGTTCTTTGATAATAGTGTTGCGGGATTTAAAAAGAAATGAAAGGTCAAGGTTGGAAACCTCTTCGTCAAGGATGCGTGATCTAAGAAAATCCATGAATTCAACCGCTTCTTCATTCAGTCTTGCGAGTGTTTGGGCTAAATCGGCTACAATCTTACCCCTCAATTCCTTCCTTAAATTTCCTGAAATTTCCTTACGCTCGACATTCCAGTCATTTACTTGGATAAGGTTATCTAACTTCTTATACGAAACTTTGAATTTCTTACAAATTGTCTCTCGTCCAACACCCCGGAGATAATGGACTCGAATCTCTTCTTTGATTTCCTCCGAAAGAACATCGTAGCCTTTCTTTACGGAATGTGTTTTCCTCCCTCCACTACTCTTTGTTTTCTTCTTTGGGGGAGGTTTCGTTTTCTTTTTCATCGAGTGATGAGAATCTTAAAGTCCAGCGCGGTATCGTAGTAGAGGTGAATGAAAAATTCAAGACGCCTTTGGAAGAACTGAATCCAAATTTCTTTTTGCTTCCGAACAGGATCTTTCGTCCAGATCGATACCCACAAATCTTCGTTTGTTTTTGAGTGCAGTTTTACCGACAGTTCCCTCTCCAGCAAACGGATCTAGAACGGTTCCTCCTTCCGGACAACCCGCGAGTACACAAATCTCAAAAAGACGTTCCGGCCCGACTGCCGTGTGTCTATTTCTTGAATTCGGGGTTGGTATCTGCCAAACCGATCGTCGTCTTGCGGTGAAATTTCCTGACTTGATTTTATTTTCTAAGATCCGGTCACGAACGGAGGTAGGAGTTTCGGCCAAGTAAGATTTATATTCTTTTAGTGGGAATGTTTCCTCTTTTAAATGTTCGCAAGCTGTGGTTTCCTTTATTTTTAAAAAGCTGTGAATTTGATCGTGATGGATTTGAGAGATCGGAACCGAAACACTTTCAGCGTTAAAATAGTAAAGATCCATATCACGAACAAAGAACAAAACGTATTCGTGTGAGTTTGTGAATCTTCTCTTCGCCGATTCCGGCTTACACGATCCAACGTTACCGGAGTCCGTTGAAATAGATTTCGCCCAGACGATTTCCTGAACAAAGTGGTATCCCTCTTCTTTCATAAAGTCAACGAACCCGGAAGGGATTCGGATCGCTTGTCCGTGTTGGAAGGTATCACCGATGTTTACGAACACCGTCGCGGAATCTTTTAAGTGTTTCGCGGCCTCCCTGAATACCAATGCGAGGTGAGAAAAATACTGTTTTGTTTTTCTCTCTCGCCCTATCTCAAGTCCTACTGACGGATGAGTTACATCTAAGTATTTTCGTTTTTGGAAATACGGCGGCGAGGTCACGAGGCAATCGAACTTCGGATAGATCAGATTTTTTTCTCTGTAGTCCTTTAGAACCGTATCAGCGGAACCGCAAATAATTTCAAAACTCAAGCGATTCTCTCCTGACAAAAAAGAGCGATCTGTTCAAACAGTGCTTCCGAACACTCCCATTTCCCGCCTTCAAGTTCCGCGAAATAGCTTTGCGAGTAACCGAGTCCTTGAGCGAGCTGGAACTGAGTTAGTCCCGCCTCTTTTCGTAACGCCTTTATTCGAGAGGCCGTCTCTTCGTTTTCGGATTTAAAGTTTTTGTCAAAGTATTTGGAACGGGCCGCCTTCGCGCACTCGCAAACCACTTCTTTAAACGCTCCGCGCCATTCATAATTCAAGTTCTTACCGTGGACTTTTAGAAGGAATTTTCCGTTTCCTTGATCCGCTAAGTTTATCCGAAGATTTCGAATCTTTTTCTTAGCCCAAAGTTCGTGCAGGATTTCAATCGAATCCTCTTTGTTTGAACCCTTTCTGATTTTCTTTAGATCGCCTTTCAGTGTAGAGACAAGGATTCCCGTTTTCTTACTGATTTCATTGAGTTTTTCTAGGAAAATTTTTGTTCCGGTAAAAAACTCCGGACAAAACTCGCGATACGTTAAGAGCCTGTCTTTAAAATGATACTGACCTTTTCCGTAATTTTTTTCGGCAATATAGGAAACTGGATCATCAGGGGAAACGATATACGCATCGATAGCCACCCATCCTAGGAGTTTGACCGCTTTGATTCTATGCTCGCCGGAGAGACAAAGATACAGATCTGAATCGGGGATCTTTTGAAGTGATATTGGTTCGTGTAATCCGTTTCGTTTTATATTCTCCGCTAATCGCCGGATGAACTCTTCCGTTTTAGGACGGAATATTTTTTCATTCTTTGGATGAAATTGAATCTTCTCCAAAAGAACCTTTACACGTTCGAGTTTTATCTCGTCTTGATTGGTTACTGACTCTATTACGTTACTGGAATTTGTTTCAAACACATCTCACGAATATTTATTTTTACCGAGAGAGTCCTTTAATTTGGCTTTGTGATTAGGAAAAAGTTAAGGGATGGAATTTTGTGCGGTCCTTAATTTTTGTTACATTCAATTCACATAAGGTTTTCCGATTTTAGTTTCAATAGAGCTCTCCATGCAAGACATACCACTGCCGGTACTTGTCCGTTTCCAATTGCTCGGAGCTGGTCCAACCGAGCGGCCATCCCATTAACCACTCGACCCACCGGGGGTTCAACTGCCCACCATTCACCTCGCTGTATTCGGGTCGCTTGCTCGAATGAAACTTGGCTTGAAATAAATCTCCTTCCGTTATCATCGAAGTCGTTGGAGTGGGATATTTCTTCACTGCGGTTGCAAGTCCTTCTCCTGAAGTTTTGCTTACTCCCTTTCGATTGTAATTTCCGCATACGGTAGGCGTGGGCCACAACCTTTGATCTCTTACTTGATCTTGAAGCCGTAATTGTCTTCGGTGTCCCGAAGGTCTTACTTTTTTTTCGACAATCAAATCCAGTTGTTCCTGATTCAACGCTCCTCCGGTGCCCGTATCGGGTGTACGCCAGTATCCAGATTCGTTTTCGGATATGCGGAGCCCCAACGTTATCAGCTCCCAACACTCCCCAGATTGCATCAAACCCCATCGAGGCCAAGTTTCCAAGAACTCGATCGATTCCACGCCTGGTAAGCAATGGGGAATTTTCCACGAAAGCGTAGCGTGGTCGAACTTCGCAAATGATTCGGAACATTTCTTTCCAAAGACCGGAACGTTCGCTGTCAATTCCTCCTCCCTTTCCGGCAATTGAAATGTCCTGGCAAGGAAAACCTCCCGCCACCACATCAATAAGTCCTTTCCAAGGTCGTCCATCAAAGGTACAAACATTATCCCAAACGGGGAACGGTGGCAGGTGTCCTTCATTTTGTCGCTGGAGTAGTCGTCTGGCACAGTATGAGTTGAGTTCCACGGCACAGACGGTTTTCCATCCGAGCAACGCGCCGCCGAGTAAGCCTCCTCCAGCACCCGCGAAAAGTGCCAGCTCATTCAGAAACTTTTATCCCTTTGAAAGAAAGAATTCCTTCAGAATACCTAACTGAAGTATCAGGCGGCACTGCCGTTCGAAGTTTGTAAGATGGGTTTAAAGAAATTTCGTTTTTGAAATTTTGATTCAATACCGTGAAGAGTATTTAACTTCTTCGAATCGGTTAAAAAAGAATCCCTGGACTTTTAACATTTTCACATATAGAATCCAGGGATGTTCACTATGCGACTTTTAAGAGAATTCCATTTCTCCAAATTTTGGTTTTAGAGGGTCTGTTCTTTCGTGTGATCGAGTAAACGTATTTTTGAACGGAATACTCAATGCCAAGGGGCGCCAGCCTTTGAAGTTTCTCAGCTTCCAAAATAGCTACCTTGTCGCCGTCCTCTCCTATAAAGCACTGACCCGTTGAACCCCAAAGCCTTCTTTGGCCGGATTCTGGTTTAAAGTGCTTGTAAATATGAAACTCGATTCTTTCTTTATCCAACATTCTATTGTCCTCGTCTTTGTTACGCTGCGTCACCGCAAAGAATCTTCTGGCTTCTTCGCAAGTCCATGATTCGAAGCGCATCCCTGTGGCTTAATTCCAAAAGCATTCCGTCCGCATCTTGAACAAAATAGTTCCCGTCAAAGGGCTTTGGAGCTTTTGAGAATTTCGGTTCTACAAAGCGATTCAATATCTTTCTTAAATTGGTCACTTTGTTTCTTAATTCTTCGATTTCTTTTTCTGAGATCTGGTTCATGCTGTTTTTTCCTCTGCATTTGCTGTGTAGGCATACAATTCGCAAGCTTTGACTCCTTTAGCAGTTCGAAACTGCGGTGGAGCAACTTCTGCGAAATATTTGTTGTACATCAGTTGTTTTGATTCTTCGTAGAGGGAAGGATTTCTATTGTCTCTGTAATATTCGAAAGAGGTGAATGGCAACAATTCGATCGCCCACTTGAGAAAACACTCATGAGGTGAATTCGGTACTGCTTCTATATTTTTTACTTCGTTTTTTTTGTTTTGGAACTCTTGCTTTTGGGGTGGTTTCGTTACGTACTCCTTTTTCTTTTTTTGATAGTTCGCTTTTGGTTTTTCGTATTTTACTTCTTCAACTTTTATCAACCGAGACCAAAATTTTAGGACTGTCTCGGGACTCACACATTGTCTTCTCCAAAAAAGTTCATATCCCTTTCGATATTCGATCAGGACTTCAATCTTTTCTTGTACCAATTCCCAAGATCCTTCTGTCATTTGGAATAGAGTCTCAAGACTATTCTTCTCGATCGGGGATTCCCCGAGGATGCTCTTGTGATTTTCGAAATAGATTTTTTTGAAGTTCTCAAGCCAAGTTTCAGGGTAACATTCTGTTTGCTGTTTTTCCGAATCGCGAAGATCCGTTTTGTGCGGATTGTCTCCCCTACTCTCTCTAGAAGTTTGAATTTGTTTCTTTTTTTCTTCGTTTGAAAGTACTTCGTGATTCAGTATTTCTTTCTTAGTATTTAGTAGGTTGCGGCTTACCGAGTTCGGATCTTCCGAAACCGGATTCACCGGGACCGGAAAATCCAGGTTTTTTAAAATTTCCTGTGCGGGTTCGGAGTTCTCTTTTGTATCTTCAAAAAGTAAAAGATTTTTCGTATCTTGCTTTTTCTTTTTCGTACTTCTGACGAACGGCGATTTCTCTTCCGGCTTTTTAGAAACCTCAGAAAAGCACCAATACTGTGACAAATGCCCCGTTTTCGGGTTTCTGATCCGAACGAGTTCCGCGTATCCGAAGTGAGCTAACTCTTTTAATCCAGAGAGAACCGCACTTTCTTCGTCTGAAGAATAGACACAAAGTTGTCTCGCACGAAATTTCCAATCATCAGGCATTCCAAGGATGATAAGGAACAGTCCTTTCGTCTTGTTACTAAGTCTTTGATCTCTGCTAAAGGAATTACTTGTTACGGTGAAGTTTGTAGTATGCGCGACTCGTTCGATAGTTTTAACGGACATCTTCTTAATCCCTAAACATGTTTTGAGCCATGAATTTATACGTTCGATTCGGAATATCGCGACCTTGAATTCCATGACCCGACATGTGACGAATGAACTTCAACACCGAACTAATTTCTTCGAGCTTGTCCGTAAAAAAGAAACACTGGTCGTATTTATCCTGAAATTCCAAATGGTCTTCACGTATTCTGATTTTTATCTGCGGTATGTCTCTTGACTCGAACTGAAAGTAATTATTATTCTCCCAACCGTGTTTGTTTAGAATCCTTTCTATTTCGTGTCTGTCCTCCTTTGCATTGATCTTTTCTCTATTTCGTTCTAATGTTGCCTGCGAATTATCCAACTGAGTTTATTCCTTCGTTTTACTTCTCTAAATACGCTTGGTTTATTTCTTTTAAAATTTCCGCTTTCGACTGCTTACGGAAATATGGCCCGAATTTGATTATCAGAAAGCCGACAATTCCGAAAATTAGTGCTGAGTAATAAAAAATGTTCATTTTTCTCTAAGGTTCCTTTTTCCAATTTACGCAGTTTTTGAAAGTTCACGGAATTTTACGTGACCGATATATCGAAGGTGTTGGTCGATAACCCACCCGGCGCAAATCGGACGGGAGAAACGGGAGTAAACGACCTCGTTCGTGAACCGATTGTACACTTCAAACAAGGGTTCTCCGTCCGGTCTTTCTCCGGCGGGCTGAATTCTATAAATTTCAAGCGGGTCCATCTTATACGACCCTTGGGATATAACGGGGAGTTTTCGAAATTAGTTTGAATAACCTTGAATTGTTAATTGAGAAGTTTTCGTATATTAGAATTTTTATATGTTGCGCGAGTGGCATTTCGCTGTAGTATCGCAAGAAATGGAGTTTCGAAAATGTCATTCGTACGAATTTTGAATTCATACCCACAACGAAAGCCTGACTCACATTTGGTTGCGCCGGAGTCGTTTTATGAAAAATATTCACGATCAATATCCTATTTGGGAATATTTCTTGATTTCCCGAACTTTCCTGTAATTGACACAGGAAAAAACTATATTTACCGTATTTTATATTATATATAATTTGTATAGACTTTATTTTGTATTATCTATAAAACGTAATGGACCGCATGAATTTAAAACTCGACCCTAATGTAGATTACTCTGATTCAAAAAATCGATATTTGTTTATTGAGGAGGTTCTTGGATTCGATGAAGATGCAATGACTATCCTTCTAGGCAAAATTAGTAAGCCCACTTACCATTCATACAAATACGGCAAAACTCTTATGCCTGTAGTTCGAGTCGAGATTCTAAAAAAAGAAGGCTTCAACGACAGATGGGTGAACCACAATGAAGGCGAACCATTCATTAAGGCAGGTAAAAATATAATAGAAATGAAAAGAGACACGAACTTCATTAAGATGCTCGAAGCCGAGAATCTAAAGGATGTTCTAACTCAGTTCTTGGACTCAAACCCTTCCTCAGATCGGATAAATTGGCTTCGGACTGCAATTGAATTTGCGGCTCAAAATTCGAATAAAAATAATCCGTAATATCCCTCGAAACTTGTTTCGCAACCGCCTCCAAGTCCAACTCCCCTCTTTTCGCCTCCTCGAAAATTTTATCGATCATTGCAAACACCGCCTGATCGCACTCTACTCTTGATTTCATAAGATCCCCTACTCTACTACGACCGAATAAATTATTTCTTTTAGCAGGGTCAAGAAAGCTGAAAGAGACAGATAGTTCAGGATATAATTTGAAAGCTAAACAAAATGATTTTTTTTATATTTCCCAGTAATTCCCATAGGAAAATAGACTAAAACACCATCCCGGTTTATGTAAGTTCCTCAAAAAAACTGAGGCTTTGAAATATATTATTAAAGAATTTTCAAATGGGAACGCTCATTCCCATTTGAAAATTTCAAAAAATATACCTGACATAATTTTTTACGCTTTCGCAAAAATTCTAAGATTTCTATTCTTTTAAAATCATGAAAATAATTCCCATTTGTTCCGGGAAGGGTGGAGTCGGAAAAACCACTAACACCATATTCCTCGGTCAAACTTTGTCTTATTTAGGCTACAAGGTGTTACTTATTGACTTCGATTTTAATCGAAGCTTGAGCAAGTTCACACTTTCCCGCTTCGGAGTAAACGAGCAAGAGACAACTTTTAAAAACTCATTTAACATGCTTTTTGAGGCGGATGACTATTCAAAATACATATTCAAAACAGGCGAGAATTTTGATTTTATTCCAACCATCGAACGCCTCAAAAAGGTTGATTTAGAATTTTATGATGACCCTAGGCTTAAATATAGATTCGAAAATCTGTTACGCAAACTCGATTACGACTTCATTTTACTTGATCTACATAACGTTGTAAATGTTGTTCTTCTAGCTGCCATTCACAGCGCAGACCATATTATTTCTCCAATGGAATATGGGGATTGGGGACAAGAAGGAACCGATGCAATGTATAAAGTTTTTAAGGAAGTCGAATCAAGCTCATCCAAAAAAATCAAATTTACAGTCGTACCTTCAAGAGTATCTAAAAGGAGAATTGAAGACCTGATTGAAGTTTGCGAGCATAACGGTCTTTCTGTTAGTAAGTTTGCAAACTATAATGACGATATCGTTCATTCTGCTTCGAACTTAGGAGAATTTTTAAATCCCAAAAAACATTCCGCATTCGAGCGATTTTTAGTTTTGGCGCATGAGGTTTCAAATGGCACAAAATAATATTCCCAACAGAAATGATCGGCTTAAAGAAAAGCTGAAAAACAAGAACTCAAAGCTAAAAGCTCAAGCATCGGACAATACTGAGCTGGATACGATTAGTTCAGTCACTTCTATTGACCCGCAACTAAAAGAACTTAAAGAACACTACGAGTCCTTACTAAACGCACACCGAAGAACAATAAATGCCTCAATCGAATTCGGCGCATACCTCTCCAAAGTTAAGGACACCGTAGGACATGGCCATTTCATAGATCATATAGAGAAGAATAAATCTTATTTGGGTTTTGATAGAAGAGCGGCTAGCAATTACTTGAGAATTTACAATGGCCAACATTTCATTAGAAAGGAATCTAAAACAATCCAAGATGCAATAAATGACATTAGAATCGCAACTGCCGGCCTGCCCGAACCCGAGTTCGAAAAGAAACTCGAAAGAGAAATCAACCCCCTAGAGTATGATTCAACTAAAGCAAAGAAACTGTATAAACTTTTCATTAAAAACGGCAAAGTCAAAAAAGGCATAAAGAAGCCAGTAGCAGATTATATAAGAAAATTCATTGAAAACGAAATGGAAAAAGAAAAAAAGAAATACGAAAGTATAATCGCTGGATACCAAAATGACTTATCCATACTCAACTAACACAAATGGGAATGCTCGTTCCCATTTGATAGATATAGCAACCGCACCCTCATCCAAATAATGAAGTTTCATAGAAATCGAAAATTTTAAATTTTCTTAAAAAAAAGTCTTGTACTCGATTTTCAAATAGGTAAAGTTGTTTTGAATCTAAATCCAGATTCGTGTTCACAATATTCCACCTGCAAGGAAGTGAGATACCTTGCAGGGCGGAGCCCAAAAAACCTTTCTATTATGTCTCTTTTTTTAAATTATGTCCCATAAAATCCTTGACATTTATTTAGTACACGATTCTAGTCCAAACCAATCTTAGGAGACATAACTAAGAGCGGCTTATCTCACATTTGCCGAATTGAACACGAATCGTGGACCTATCGCCAAGGCTCTAAACCCTTATCATAGTTCCCCGTTTCAAAATAGAGTAGGGTAATACCTTTACCGTGCCACGCCCAAACTATGTCTGGCACTGTAGAACGGAAAAAAAATATGGTCGAGGACGTCAAACGAGCGACTGTGATCTCTTATGCCATCGCGTCATTAGAGTTATCTGGGAAGAAAGAAAAACTCCTAACGGTAATTACGAACTTAGATATACAAGCTCGTGCCGAAGGCCGGGCAGGATGCAACGCTAAAAATAAAACTCTTGGTAAAATGTGCGGTTTAGCGGAAACTTCAGTTTCTAAATATATCAGAGAGTTTCGAAGAGAGGGCTATCTTGAAGCTGGAACTTTCCACGGCCATAGTAGAATCTTGAATTCTAATTATCACGACGCCGTAATCAAAGAAAGGATCGAATATAAACTCTCTTCTTCTAGGACAAATGGACTAGGCGGCACCGAAAATGAGTACGGAGCAGCCCCGTACGATGGTACGGGGTCTAGTTCTTCTAACACTTGTACTAACCAACCATCTAACAAAAAAGAGAATCTTTCACTTTTTAACGATTACTTTCAAAAACTTTCAGAGATGGCAAAGACTTTGATTTTGAAAGAGTATGGTGAATATACGGCGACCTTGGATAAAGAGAAAGCAAAAACAAAACTCTGGTTCAAAGAAAGTCAAGATTCGGATATTGTTTTGGACGTTATTCGTAAGCTCATATACATTAAGTGTTCACCGGAGTTTAAAACAGACTTACGATTTTGGGGAACCATTTCGGTGAACATCGCATGTGCGTATAGTTACAAAGACACGATCCTAACTACTTACCAAACGCTCATGAATAGCAGAAGTGAAAATGCAACTGTGGAAGCAGCGTCGAAAGAAAAAACCTACCAAGAATCGACATGGCGAGGACTTAGCAATTGGGCTTCGGAAAAACTCACGATTTCATCGAGAGAAATTTTGAATTCAGTCACGGCAAAAATAGAAAACAATGAAGTTCAGGTTTATGGGAATGTTCCAGAATCAATCCGAATGATAATTACAAAATATTTTTTGGAAGAAACAAAAGAGAAAATGACAGTACGCTTTTTAGATACTCCGGGATATAGAGAAAACAATAAGCCAGCTTTGAACTCAGAAAATAAAACCCCGGAAAATAAAAGCGGTGAGACTGTTAAGAATCGAAAAGATGTCCAAGAAACGATCAACTATCGAAAGGGTAGTTATGAAGATTTCTTAGGAATCACAAAGCGACGAGTTTCGAAGGTGGATTTTCAGATATTGAAAGAAGCGAAATACACAATGGAAAGAGGAGTATTAAAATTTCATACAGATATTCCAGAAAATCTGAAAATTCATATTCAACATTATTTCAAGGAGCTAGTTGAAATGCCCTATTATGTTTTGTTTGTTGATTCGGAACTAAAACAAGATAAGGAAGTTGCATAAAGGAAAAGACATGAAATCGTATTTTATGATATTCTAATGGTCAGCGCAAGAGATGGGACGAATAGTTGTTGATAACATAATATCAATAACAGTATAGTTGAAGGTTTCCGTCCAATCCACAGGCTAAAGTTGACATATTCTAAAATAGGATAAAAAGGGGTTTTTTATGGAAATGGAATTTTTCGAAAGTGACGATTCTGTTCTTTTGAATGCTTTGAGTTCCATTGAGAAGTTGAAAAGTGAAAGTGATCTCGAATCTTTAAATGGTGAACAGCAAATTGTTTTACTTGTATGGAATCTTTACTATTCAGCTGTACGAGGGGAGCTAACTGGATACTTTCTTAGTTTAGATGAAATAAGTGTTCAGCAGACATTATTCTCATTAAAAAGAATCAAGGCAGGATCGATCGCAGAAACCTTTAACGAGGCATTGTTGCTGAGTCCCGAAATTCAATGTGAATCCGACAAGGGGATTGATTCATTATTAGGAGAAACAACAATCCAGTTTATTAGCTGCTTGGAGCTATTGGAGATGAGACTTGCGGAGTCGGATGCAAAAATATGCAATTTAATCTTAGAATTTATTTCCAATAATTCAGAATCCATTTATACTAAAAAATAAACAATTTAGTGATTTAGATAGGTGCTTGAATCGAATCAATAATTCGGCAGGTGGCAGTTATTTTTCATGTTGAAAGAAAAGAAAAATTTCGAGCAAATAGCACAAATTACTTTGCCAAATTATTTTAAAGAACTATCCGCTCGGTTAAAAAATCCGCTTCCTATGAAGCTTTTTTCAAAAGAAGGACTCGGGGAAACTGCGATTTTCAGTTCGATTACGAATCACTTCGGATTAAAAAATTACGAAGATTTTCCTGGTTGTTATGTGTTCTCCGAAAGAGGAAATATCCAATACATCAGCGTAACAAAGAGCATTTCTACTCGGATCAGACAGCACTTAAAAGGCACGAACCATTCCCCGCTGGCATATCAAATCGCTAAAAATAAATTGGATATGGGCTTGAGCAGAAATCTGTGTATGCAAAATGACAGATTTCTTGAAGAACACAGGAGAGCGCAAGAGCTTATCTCTACCTGGGATTTAGCGGTAATTGAAATCGCCGATCCGATCGAGCGACGTCTTTTCGAAGTATATGCCGCTCTCAAATTGAATACAGTTTACGATTCATTTGAATCTGAATAAAATTAGGTCAAAATTTTCGTGATCTTATTTTGAAAAGTAAATTTAAAAAAATACCAGCCACGACAAGAGAGTAAAATATTATTTCGTTTCTTTCTCTTTTGCCCTCGTCCGATTTCGACTCTTTCAGAGTATTTAAAATTTCATTTAATAATACTTCTATTTCTTTCAACTGATCCGCTTGACTACGATCAATCTGCGAATTCGTAGGGGTTCCACGAAATGCAGTCGGAAGAACAATTTTTTTCTTTTGTCCTTGGTAAGCGGCATCAAGTTCGGATTTGATCTCAGTATTTAATGACCAGTGTTTTTGAGCTTTTAGGAGATATTGAATGGCACGCGCGTGATTTTTTCGTCTGTTTTCTTCTTTTCCTAAACAAAGCCAAGACCGAGTTATCAAGAGTTCTGCGTTAGGATCAGATGGATTCTGTTCCAATAGAAGAGTTGAAAGCTTCTCGGCTTCGAGACATCGACCTTCGTCAATCAAACGATTCCCATCTTCATAGCTTCCTGAAAAGGATTGTTCCTCTGCGATAATGGGTAAGAAAATGAATACAAGTAAAAGAAAAGTTTTAGGAATCTTCATATTCTTACCTGTCGATGCGGATTGCCTTGTGAGCATATCGCGCTCGGGGCATTTTTTGAGAATCGAGCGTCCAAGTGCTTGCGATGGGATTTTGAAGTCCGATGGAATAAACGGAATCCGTCGGAATGTTCAGAGCGGTCGCTCCACCGAAAACAAAGAGCTTTCTCGTTTCGTACGATGCTTGTGTTCCTGGAAAATATACGGAAACGGGAAGGATTGGTCCTATCGTAAACGCTCCGGAGCCGATTTGAGAAAAGTCGGTTCTGTTTGAGGTAGTAATCGATCCAACTGGTTGAAGCGTGCTTGTTCCTGTAGAACCACCGATAACTGCAAACCACTCTGGATCAGTAGGGTAGGGGTCAGAGTTTAACGGTTTTACACAAGCAGCACCCGCTCCATGTCTTGCTAAATTGATCGAAGGTTCTCCCGCACTTGTTATGGAATTCACAGAAGGAACATAGCTGTCCGACGTTGCTTGCGAAGAACCGTCGTTTGTAAATCTTCCCCCCGTAAAAAGAATCGAACCATTGAGTCCACAACCGGACATATCCACTCTGGAAAAGATTGCGGTAAGAGAAGTATAACTTTGCCAAATGCCGACAGGTCCAATACCGGGATAAAAACGAGAAACCGTATTCAGAATTGTTCCCGTTGTCATGTCGGTAGTCGTCGTTCCTGCAATGATAAAAATTTCTTCACCGACGCTTGCGATAACCCCTCCTTGGTTTGCGGTTGGTAAGTCGGCAAGAGTCTTCCACTGATCTGTATACGGATCATAGACTTCCGTTTTTTTAGAAGCAACATATACACCGGCCTGTTTTTCAAGTCCGCCGATGACATAAATTTTATCTTTGTGGGAAACAATGTTCGCGAAAGCGCGAGGGGTGGGGATCGAAGTTACAGCCGGATACCATGTAGAGGTAACTGGATCAAAAAAATCAATTTGAGAAACTGGATTTGCGTCCGCACCGATTCCGCCGACAATCCAAAGTCCGCGAGTTCGATTCGGGAAATCGCTTACCCAAGTTTTAAATGCAATTGGTGCGCCTTGGAGATTTTCGAGGTCCGACGAACAAAAAACATAAGCTAAATAATCGGTGTTTGATTCAAGGTTTTGAAGGACCATAGAATGAAATTTTGCATTTTCGAGACTTGTGGTCGCCGACTCGATCCCACCTTTCCCATATACAACGGATCCGGGCAAAGAAGCGGAACACTCCCAGGAAAGAGTAGCGGAGCGAGGTCCAAGCTGAGAGACAACTGCGAACGTAACTTTGGCCGTTTCCGCGTCATGAATCGATGAAAGCGGAGAGTTCTGACAAGAGATGAAAAGTGAAAAGGAAAATACGAAAACAAGAATGCGAATCATAATAACAACCCCCAGGAGATTCGAAGACCGGAGCGACAAAGCGAGTCACTTGCTTCAAAGGTGCATTGAGAACGAAGTCCAAGGCGAAGTCTTGAGCCGTTACTGAATTCCCAAGCCCAGCCAAATTCCCCTAAAACCTCGGGGTCGATCCCATTCTGTGATTTCGAGTTATGCGTCCATTGAACCCCGGTGATACCTCCTCCAAATAGAAAATACGGCGAGGATGATCCCCACTGTTTGCCTAAGTATCCCGATTGATTCCAGAGTGTTATGGAGCCTTGTGCAGACGGGGCTAAAGAAAGTTCAGAAAGAAAACCATAAAACCAAAGTGGTTTATTAACGAATCCCTTTTCGATAAAAAATCCTAACCCTGCGGTTCCCGGATTCGTTCGATTCCATTGGCCGAGGTTTCCCTGAATGAGAAAACTCCCACCGACATAGAGTTGATTTTCGCCGGAACGGCCTGATAGATATTTTTCCGGAAGTTCCGGAGCTTCAGATTCGTTTTCTTTTGTGGATAGGTTTTGAATTTTTGATTTTTCGATCTCAACGAAACCAAGATCGGTTCGGAAAATATAGCGGTCTTTTTTGCGTTCAACGATGATTCCTCGAATTGAGGAGCCGTCAGTTAGTTGAAATTCGGAGTACAGATAAGAGCTTTCTGGTCCCTTTTTTTGATAATCGATCCTCTGGACTTCATGCTTCGGAATTCTGTATTGTCTACCTTTCCAGCGAACGTTTACCACATCCGCATTTTCGTTTATCTCTTCGATAAGGAACGCCTCTCCTGTTTTAAGTAGCAATTCCGATGCAAAAAGCGAATAGGGGAGTATCAAAGCACATGCAAGAAAAATAATATAAGAAACTTTCACCTTTAAATCCCGTAAATACTTAAACAAGGAATTAAATTTGTGTCTTATTTGTAAATTGTTTAATGCGAATGTTTCAAAGGAAGTAAAGAATACGAAATATCAAGTTATAATGTATCTTTCAAATTGCGGTTTATACCTAAATAATACTTTATTGAAAATTATAATTCATAACTTCACTCAATCTTCGAAAATTCAAAAAATAATACCAAACTTACGACACCTTTTGTAATGGTGTCAAAATAGCCGCAAAATAATGTAGCCTAAGAGACATAGAGGCTTGTTGCAGTTTGCGATTATGAAAACGAAATTTCGGGGTTAGGGATGAAATCGAGAATTGCAAAAGTTATCTATCTTGTTGTTTCCATTCTATTTGTATTAAATTTTTCCTTTGTAGATGGTGTTCGAAATTTCTTTAGCGCGGTCGCTTCGGCTTTTTCATCCGGAATTCCACAGGCTCTCACTGTGATCCATGCAGGTTCGGATGGTTCTGCAAGTACTCAATACGAAATTGAGCTCCCAAAAGGTACAAAAGACGTAATTCCTAAGTTGTCGCTTTCCTACAATTCCAATGGTAGAAACGGGATTGTAGGTATGGGCTGGGATTTAAACGGAATTCATTCCATTTCTCGAAATCCTTCTTACGGAATTTCCTATAACGGTACGGATCAGTATATCTCTTCCCTTGCCGGTGAATTGATCGATGTAAGCGGAAATAAAACGAAGTATCACAGCCGAAAAGAGTCTTGGATCTTATTTTCACCGCAGGGAACTTGCGGAGACGCTCCCTGTTCATGGATTGCAACGGATAAGTCCGGTAGAAGATTTTTTTTCGGAGGAAGTTTAGATTCCAGAATTCCAGCGTTAGGAAGAACAGCGGGGTCGATTCGTGAATGGACTTTGAGTCGCGAAGAGGACGTCCACGGAAACGGTTATAACATTCAATATTCTTCCATAGACGTTACCAACGGCGATTATTATCCAGATACGATTACATACAATGATCGAATTATCCGGTTTGTTTACGAAAACCGAAACGACAAAACTTCGAATTACATTTTAGGAACTTTGGAGCGGATCCAAAAGAGACTCGATAAAATCGAAATCTTAGTTGCGGGTAGCATATTTAGAACGTATGATCTCGATTATTCTTACGGTCCGGTAACGGGTCGAACTGTACTTCGGACGATTAAGCGATCGGGCAGTAATACGTTCGGTTCTGAAAATTTTGACGACTTGAATTTCACATATACGAATCAATCGGGTAGTTTCTCGATCGGAAGTCTCGATTATCAAGTGTTTACGGACACGACAACGATGAACGTTTTCATTCCGAACATTGCTGTTGATTTCTTAAACGTTTTTTTTAATAGTAGTCTTCCTTACCACCCTTCCGCACTGGATACAAATATCGATGCGTCTCTCCAATACGTTGTTAAAGTTCCCGTTCCGGATCGAAACGCATGTAACCTAGGTGCCGCATCCTGTCTTTGCGCTTTGTTGGTTCCATGTTGGGGAGGAAATCAAGGTTTCTTTGAATATTTAGCCGGGAACTGTGCGGGCTTTTTGGGTTGGGGCGGGCCGGATGCTTGTGTGAACGGTGTGAATTCCGCTTTAACGGCTTGGTTGCCTATGGATCTGAACGGTGACGGCATATCGGATTTCGTCGCGATCAACGGTACCGAAGAGAACGGATCGATTCATTTAACCGGGCATATTCAACGGATCGGACAAGGTCCAATTACATTTACTAGTTGGAATATTCCAATTCATTATAATACCTATTTTCAACCCGTCGATTTAAACGGGGACGGTAAAACGGATTTCGCATACGAGGATGGAGGAAGACTTTGGGGGATCTACTCAAACGGAACCAGTTTTAGCGCACCTGTCCTTTTTGGGAACGTTAGTTTGGCCGGAGCTAACCGCAATATGAGCGTTTTTAGTCCGTACGAATATCGATTCCATTACGGTCCGAATAGTACGTCTCCTCAAGCGAGCAATCGTCCGGCTGCGGATTTTTTTGCGGATATGAATGGCGACGAATTGACCGACTTTGTTCATGCGAATGGAAGTAGTTTTTCCATTTATATCAACCGGGAGACGTACTTTGATAATCCGATCGTTATTGCAGGGGGTAACGATTTCTTTCTAAATGCCATGGTCGATATGACGGGCGATGGGAAGGCGGATTATCTTCAGCTTATCCAGACTTATGATAATCCAACATTGAGCGCTTTGCAGGCTCAAAAAGCCGCGTTGGATACTTTGATGGCGCAGTATCAAGCGGACCACACAAGAGCGAAAGCGGTTGCCGATTCTTTTCCCGTTTCGACGACCGGGAATGTAATCGTTGAAGCGGAATTTCAAAATTTCATCGCTTATTTGGATACAAATGGAAATAGCCTTCTTGCGGATTATTACGAACTGAACGGCAGTGCGTACGATTACGATAGCACCGACCTTACAAATCTTCAAACCGTGCTGGAAAATATCGTAAGCGCGAAAATGAACTTCGTAGGCGAACAGAGTTATTCGATTAACTCTCAAATCGGAGCGATTTACGCGCAAGGCACAGTGGGACTGGCGACGTACGCTCTTCAAATCAGAAGTTTTAATTTGAGTAACGGCACTTCTCAAGTTAGAACGTATTCTATGTCCAATTCGATCGATCCGGAAAGAAGCACGCTTGCGGATGTGAACGGGGACGGAGTGCTTGATTTTGTTTCGTTTCCGGGAACTCAATGTGTCGTATCGATTTTTATGGGGAATGGTTTTTCCAGTCCGATCGCAACGAACCTAAATGCGGGGACAGGTAAGAACTTAGTTCAGTTTAATTTCGGAGAAGTGAACGGCGACGGGTTGTCCGATTTGGTGCTTTTTAACCGCGAATCACAGAGATTTGAAACCTATCTTTCCAACGGTAACGGTAATTTTACGTTGAACGGCAGTTATTCGTTCGGCGGTTTTTCTCCCCAAGAATATACGGATGCTAACGGTATCGAGAGAGCCGATCAATATCAAATTTCTTTACAAGACATGAACTTGGACGGGATTTCCGATCTAAGTCTCGTTTTCTTGAACGTAGGAAAGACGATGGGAAAGGTTTATTATCGATACAGTTCCCCGAGAAGCACCGGAGAGGATTTACTCCAAGTCGCATCCAATGCTTCCGGAAATCAAAGTTCGAGAGTGCAATACGCGCTGACAAATCAGCATCCGGGAGCGACACAACCGGGAACCGGTAATTATCCAAACGTGCCAAACGTTTCTCCCGGTTTTTTGGTCGTTCAATCGGAAATAGATATGTCTACGGGTGTTACTCATCGAAAAAATTATTCTTATTCGAATTTGAGATACAATCAAGGTACAAGGGGAGTCGCGAGAAGTCTCGGCTTTGCTTCGATCCGGGAAACGGACGTAAACACGGGATTTTACAAGATCACGGATTACTTTCAAAACGATTATCGGCTGTCCGGTTCTCCTCAATCCGAACGGAGTTACAACGCATCCAATAACTTGCTGCGATCAACTGTTTATTCGGCTCATTCGTTTCCGAATTCGTTCGGAACGGAGATTGCGGTTCCCGGTTCTATTGTTTCCAATCTATATCAAAATGGAAATCTGCTGACCACATCCGTTAAGTCCGTCTCTTATGATTCCTACGGTTTTGCAACGAGCGATTCGGAATCGATCGGGTCCCATTCTATCACCAATACGACTCAGTATTCTCATGATACGACTGCGTGGAGAATCGGAAGGGTCGTTCGATCCAGAAAGAATGTGGACGGAACCTGGACAGAGGATTCTCAATTTCAATACACGGGTGATAATCTCACTTCTAAAACTCAATTTCCCGCGAGTGCTTATCCTTTGACGACTTCGTTCGGTTATGATTCGTATGGGAACGTGATTTCCGTGAACGATCCATCCAGCGGCTCGAATACGATCGCATACGATTCTTTACTGAATCATTTTCCGGTTACAAAAACAAACGGACTCGGGCATGTTACGACTGCGACTTACGATTCTACAACCGGCCTTGAACTTTCGATCAGTGATCCGAACGGCTCCGTTACGACGACGAATTACGACGCCTACGGAAGAAAGTTGAACGTGATTTATCCGGGAGAAACAAGTCCCAATGAAACATATACGTATGAGAATACGGGAAACTACGACTTGAACAACTTAACGAATAACGAATCGGTTACGAAAAGCATTCGGGACAGCGTAAGCGGAAGCGTTAACGTTTCTAAAATTTTCCGCGACGCTTTCGGCAATACGATTCGAACGGAAAATAATACCGCCGTTGCCGGCGTGAATACGATCGAAGAGTTTCAATTCGATTATGCGATCGGTAAATTGATCCGTAAATCGCAACCTTATTTGAGCGTTCAAACTCCTCAATACGTTTCGTTTCAATACAACGATCCGGATGGAGGTTTGTCGTCGATTGTCGAGCCTTCTTCGACTGGAACGATTTTGACAACAGTTTCCAAAACAGGATATACGGAAACGAAATCGAAAACCTATCCGGACGGACAAACGGAAGTTCGAAGCGAGACGATCAACGAACTCGGTCAAACCATAAGCCGAACGGAAAACGGTAGAACGATTTCCTACGTTTACTCTCCGTTTGGCGAGATTCGTTCGGTTACGGACGTATCCGGCGTTACTACAAATATCACGTATGACAGCATTGGGAGAAGGATTTCCACCCAAGATCCGAACTCGGGGACGATTTCGTTCAGCTACGATTCGCAAGGTAGAATTGCGAGTCAGACAGATGCAAGAGGAAAGAGCGTTCAATTTACCTATGATTCCTTGGGAAGAATTCTTACCCAGAATACGAACGGCGGCGAAACATCGATTGGGTATTCATACGACGACCCGAGTGTACCTTTTTCAAGAGGAAGGTTGACGAAGGTTGTGGATGGAAGCGGTCAGACAGAGTTTCGGTATAATCAAAGAGGGGAAACGATCCAAAAGACGAAGATCGTGGATGATATAACGGCGATCTTCAAAACGGACTATGATTCTTTAGGAAGAGTGGTTACGAACACGTATCCGGACGGAACCAAACTTCATACAATCTATTCCCCGACAGGAAGTATTTCAGGGATCACGATGGATTCAGCGGATGGGACAAGCGTAGGACATACGGTCGTACGATACGAAGGGCCGGCATTGAACGGCAACGGAGAACCGATCGTAAGAAGAGTGACTGGAAACGGAGTGACCATGGAGATCGCGTTCGAACCTACGGACCAAAAACCGCTCGCATTAACGACGCGTAAACCGGACGGCAGCGTAATCGGAAACGTAGAATATACGTATGACGGGAAGGGACAACTCACGCGGATCGAAGATCGATTGAATCCGACAAGAAGTCAAAATTTTACCTTGGACAATTTAGGCAGAGTGACCCAAGCGACGGGGAAATACGGAACGCAAAGCTATTCGTATTCTGCAAACGGAAACTTGATGCAAAAAGGCGCATATACCTTGAGCTACGGTGATCCACAACACGCGAATGCGGTGACTCAAGCAACTAGCGCGAACACCGGAGCGATGAGTTACGGATACGATGCAAGCGGAAATATGACCAACCGCAACGGAGACGTGTTACGCTACGATAGCTACGGAAAACTGACTGAGATTACACCGAACGGAACGACGGAAACGATCCGTTACACCTACGACTATACCGGGAGCAGAATCAAATCGATTACGAACAATACGCTGACGACGAGTTACTTTTTCGGAAGCGATTACGAGATCGTGAGGGTATCGGGAACGCCTGAGAAACATACGCTGTATGTGAAAGGAATCGAAGGGGAAACGGTAGCTCAGTTGACGAGGGAAGATGCGACGTTGCAACTAAGTAACGGTGCGAGTGGGGTAGGTGGTTCGGAAGAATCAACGATTTCTGTTTTTGTGGGAATTCTAACAAATCCATTTTGCAAGGACGTTGCGATCGATTGTGGGAACTATTACAAGAATCGAATTCAGGGAAAACTTGTTTCGGTTTTCGGATATTCCTCGTTTTTTCAAGGAGGAGTTCCCACGCATCTATTCAACGCATTCTACTTCTTGATTCTTTTAGGAATTCTCTATTTCTCCTATCCGTTTTTCCTGAAAGGGAATGCACTTTTACAAAACCTCTCCTGGAGAGGAGTCGGAACCCCAGCGGTTATTGTTGCGTTATTTGTGATGACTTCTCTTCCCGGATGTGGAATCTTACCCGGAACCGGAGGCAAACAAGGTGATCCTCCTTGGTTATTAGCGATGGGATCAAATTTAGCATCAGGAGTTCCGAATATTCAAAATCCAGGAGCTACGACCTCGGGAGGAGGCCAAACGGGCGGAACACCGGTGAACGGAATGTATTTCTATCACCCGGATCACTTAGGATCTGTAACAACCATCACTGACGGATATGGAAATCCAGCAAGCGGCCCCGAACCTGGAGTGAGTTACGTATCCTACGAACCTTACGGTTCCATCAACCGAAACGACTCGTATGGCCCGGATATATTCCGTTACAAATACACGGGACAGGTGGAAGACAAGGAAACGGGTCTTTACTTTTACAAATCTCGTTACTACGATCCAACGCTCGGGAGATACTTACAAGCTGACTCAGTTGTTGATCCCAAGTCAGTGAACGGTCAGAATCGATATATGTATGTAGAAGGGAATCCGGTGGGGGCAACAGATCCATCGGGTCACAGTTTGGATTTGATGTTCTACGCTGCATTGTATCAATACGCGCAATTGCCGAATAATCCGCAGAAGGAAACGAATAACTTGATGTTGTTGTATCTTCACAACCAACAAATCCGAAACACTTCCGGCCCTGGTTGTCCAGTGAGTGGAAAAAATCCTGCAGTATTTGGTAATTTTCAAGGTGATGGAAAGTGCGGAGGGTTTTTGCCAAGAGATACAATGGAGTATATGCTTTATGCTTTCTTAGGAAAAGATTTGGGTCCTGGCATTGCGCTTGTAATTTATTTTTTGATGAAGCCTAATTCACCATTGACTATCGTTGATAGATCCGGAATAGCCCACGATGAAGAGCATAGCTGGGATTTGAACAAGAAGGCAATAAAAGCTAACGAAGAATGGATTAAACAGTCCTGGGGGAATTATTATTCGATTAACGAACAGAGGGCGGCATACAAGAGAGAATACGATGCTTTGCCGAAAAGTTATGATCGATATGGCGGGACAGGGAAGTCGATTATAGCGGGTGTGAATTACGCAGCGACGACGATCTTTGATTACGAGGCATTGGTTCTTGGAACAACGCTTTTCGGGATTCAAAATATCGCAGGTTATTTTTGGTTAGGTGCTAATCGAGCTTTGTATGTCCCGAAAGGCAGATACAACAATTTATGGAAACCAAAGAAATGGAGATTATGAAAGGGGAGTTATCAAAATGATGAATTTTAGAATATTAACTTTATTGGTTTTGTTTATTCTTGGAAATATCTTCTGTTCAATCGGAACAGCAAGAGATGCTTGTAAGAATAATTTGAAAAAGGGAGGAGTCTTTGATGCAAGCGATGACAGTTGTAATGTGCTGCAATTACTGCTTGCGTCTCCATTGGGTGCGGATGCGACAATTGAAGTAATCCAAAGTAGAGAGGCCCGTATTTCAATTCAAGTAATTAACTGTTATCAATATTACGAAAAACTTCAAGAGTGCAATAAAGAGGAGAAGAAATATCTTCCCGCAATCTATAGCAAAGAATAGAAAGTCTCGATCTCGTTGCTTTTGAGTTAAAGCGTTAAGATTTTTCTAGTGTGATAAC
>NZ_QHCU01000011.1 GCF_003545925.1 Leptospira yasudae
TCATTTGTCGAGTGAATTTTGTCAGAGAATGAAAGCTTTGCGGGACTGTCGCCTAACGAAAGAGTCTCCTCGACGTTGCGGCCGCGAGCGCCTGTGCGCGATGCGGTTGGCACGAGGTTCGAGCGACCTTAGTCGCGGCTCGCGAACCGAAGTGACAAAGCAATGTGGCTTTAGCCCGGAGTGAGGGTTGCATTAGCAATCCCGAACGGAGTGAGGAGACGAAGTTAGACGCTGGGTCGCGTTTATACTTTTAACAAGTTTTGTAAAAACTTTCCTTTCAATGTTTTGTAAATAGAAAAATCAGAATCAATACTAATAATCCGTTCAATCCCTTCCCTTTCAGCAATACACATTAAAGAAGCATCCGCCAAATCCATAGGTAAGTCAGAATATTTTTTCATACGGTTTTTTATATATCGAAGATCTTCTACGCTTATATCTAAGATTTGTATGCTTCCCCTTTCAATCCATTCTAAGAAGTCAGATTGGGCTTCTATTGAAAATGAAAGTAAGTAAACGACTTCAGTAACTACTGACCATGATGAGAATAGAGAACCTTTATAAGATTTAATGAATTTGTAAGTAGATTTGTGAAATTTATCGTTAGAATTAAATAAAGCAACAATTGGACCGGAATCAATTAGAGCTACGTTTTGCATTTTTACCCTTAATTGATTGATACAAATATTTTTTCCGATTTTGAGCTAAATCCGAAACATCCGCAGCGTGTTTCCCGAATAGATCTTCCCCTAATTCAAATGGAGTTTTGATACTCCCGTGATTTTTAATATATTCTAAGATAGAATCTTTAACTATTTCAGAACGACTTTTACCTTCAGATTTTGCAAAGGAATCCAATTTTCTTTCTAATTCCGGTGGTAAACGTAAACTTATCATAATTGATATGTATCACAGATGAGTATTACAGTCAAGAAGCTTATTTACTCAAAAATACTTTTATTCCAAGACAGTTTGCGACCTTGCGTCTAACGACCAGTAATTGTCGAAGTTCCGCGCGTCCGAAGGACTTGGCGCGAGGCTTGCTTTGCAAGACGAGTGACAAAGCGGAATTTGGCGAAGCCCAAGCAAGGGTCGCAAAGCGATCCCGAAGCGCCGCGACAATTTTTAGTTATCTGCTGTGCCGCGCCCCGAATGCCTAACCGGCGAAGCCAAGGATGGCGGAGCCGGTTAGGGAACGCCAATAGAATTGCAATTTAAGACTTAACAAAAGCGCGTTTCAAATATCTAATAAATCTCTTGGTTTAACTTTTAATCGTTTCGAAAGCTTGAAAATTGAGTTAGCGGTGAAATTAGCTCTACCCGCTTCAATATCTTGTAAAGTTCTTACAGGAACGGCGTAATCGCCTTCATCCATATTTTCCTGAGTAAGTCCCTTTTCCTTCCGAACTTTTTGAATATTCTTTCCGACTTTTATTAAAAATTCTTCGAAATCCACGCACGGTATATTGCGGCACAGTTGACAAAAAGTGAACGCAGTATACCGTGGGGTAAGTGTTCTTCACAAATCTCTGTTCAAAAAGGTCTCTTTATGACGAGAAAATCTAAAAACAAGGTCCAAAGTATTGTCCGAAAATGGCCTAAATCGGAAATCATAAGGAGAATTTCCGAGGAAGAGAAGAAAGCTTTTTATCATCAATTAAAAGTGGCTCGGATAGAAGCGAATCTTACTCAAGAACAAGTAGCTAAAATGATCAAAAGAAGCAGAAGTCAGGTTTCAAAGATAGAATCGGGTAAATGTAGGTTGTACATGGATGAGTTTTTAAAGTTTATGAAGATTTATAAGAAATCTCCTTTCTTCTTTTACTCTGTATTTACTACAAATGAAGTCATTAAGTCAACGAAGAGAGCCCGAGTAAAATCTGCGAAGCAGTTTTAACGAGGGCCATTAGTACGAGCTAACGGGAATTCGGCGTCCCGATCGCGAAGTGTTCGGGTTTCAGGTGGACCGCATAGTAAGAGTCAGGACTAGCTATATATCAGAATTTAAAATTTCCTGTTCGAAAAAATAATTACGCTTTCACGCAATTCATGAACATTGGTGCTATATTTAGTTTTCCGTTTTTTTAGATATCTTAATACTCCGATTTCCTTCAAATACCAGCCAGCCTTCGAACCTATATCTCCAAGAATCAAATCGACAGGTAATTCATGGCCTGCATATGCAGAATTTGAAACTACAAACCATATATAAGCATTTGGTGCCGCCTTTGTTTTCAAAAGTTTAAAAATATTGTACATATCCTCAAAATATGCTTGGGCCATCAGAGGGATATCTTTATGCATCAAGTTTTCACGGTTATCCTGAAGATACCGTATTGTTTGCTTGTATAGAAGACCAAAATCATTTAACTTCGGTTTCTCCCATTTTACCTGTATATGAGAGCGAATAGTAGATAATCTGAGCCCTTGTAAACCTATAGTTTGATCGATAAATTTACCCAAAAACAGTTCAGGTCGATAGATATCTGTATAATCAAATGTATTCAAGTATGGTGGGGAAGTAATACATAACTTAAATCTGTCAAACCCATTTAATTTACTTAAAGCAATCCGAGAATCTCCATTAATTATTGTACCAGGGCTAAGAATTGGTTTTTTTAGTATATCCTCTTCAATATGATTGAGGCTCGTATCTAAATTTTCTAAAAAAGAATTTTTATTAAACTTTTTTTTCCACCAATTATCATTATAACGAAGGCATTTACCATCTTTAGTTGCATTACAATTTTGCATTGCAGACGCAATAAGTGAAAGTTTAAAAAGTTTACGAACATTATATGCGGGAATTGAATTCGTAAAGCGCCAACCTCCTTCAAAAGCATTAAGAACGGAATCATTAAATAGCCATTTTGATAGGTTCTTTCTCTTCGAAAATGTTGAATAACCTAGTAACGGAGAAAGAGCACCCTTCTCAACAGATTTAAATAGTTTAACTTTCCAGTTCCTTATATCTTTAACTTTGGCACTCTTTATCTTTGTATCAGATAAAAAAGAAGTGAATGGATTTACCTCAAGACCAATTGACCTGAATCCATTGGTCGAACAAGTCAACGTTGTAGTCCCACTTCCATTAAATGGATCAATAATTAAATCCTTTTTAGTAATATAGGATTGCTCGATTGCTGATTCTACTAATCTAGGAGAAAATCCTTCTTTATAATAATACCATCTGTGTCTAGGCATCGACGTCGTATCATCATAATTCGAATAACCGCTATCTTTTAAGGAAAAATCAGTATTTAAATTATAATACATCTTTAAACGCAAACCGGTCTAGAGAACATTCTGAATGGCATTTCAAATCCGACTATATTATTAAAATATTTTTTATCTTCTTCAATGTCTAGTTCAATTTCTGCAAAATGCAGTCCATCTTGGGCAGAAATTGATGTCCTAATGGTAGAACCAACGCCCTTTCTTCTACCGTCAATAACCACTAGATATGCTTTTGTTATGCAGCTGGGCCAATCTTGATTTGCCAAATCCATATATTCTTTAAGTTGTTCCATTCCATCGTTGCTGCGGCTATTCGAATATTTCGTTGTAATAGAATTTTCCGCTCTTGAATATCCGAGCCATTTGACTTCAATTATCGCTGCACGATTTGCTTCTTTCCAGCTGACTTTAATGTCTACGGGTTTTCCCCCTCCTAAGTTGCATTCTCTACTCACTTCTACGCCACGCATGTAACTACTTAAATATTCCTTAAGAGATTCTTGCATAGTGTCCTCCGGGGCGTTCTTGAAATAAATTCTAGTTGAATCAAACCAAGCCCTTTGAAAAATTGAGCAAGAAGAGTGAAGAATTTTTTCCTTTTTATAATTTTCTAAAGCTTCATGCAAATGTTGATAATGCAAAGAAAACGTGCTTGCACAGCCTAGATAATTTTCTATATCAATTTTTTCCCCATTAACATAAAAACATTCTACTCTATTTTCATAGAGATACGTTATCGCATTGCGCTGGTTAATCACTTGTTCAGTATCTTCTCCTTGCCAAATCAACGGAAAATCCTCTTTCTGAAAAAGTTGAATTGCAATCGTGCGAGAAGTATTATTAATCAAAATATTCTTATCGTAGAACTTTATTGCATTAGCTGTATCAATCGGTATTGAATCATCCAAGGTTATAAATATAAGCAGTTTTCCTTGATAGTGACTCGGTTCTAAGCCCCGATAAACATCAGTAATAAATTCAATAAGGGTTGCCGTTAATGTTGCACCTTTTTCATCACCCAAAATTTTATATGCTTGAAGAGGATAGTTTCCAGTAGTCAATTGCTTTCGTAGAGCAAGATTATTCATTTTTTCAAACTCCTTCTAAATTTTGCGAATCAAGATAATTTATCCAAGTGATCGCTGGTATGATTAGATCCTTAACAGAAACTCCAACGACAGCGCTAATTTCAGTGAATTTCTCATAAACTTCTGTCTGAGTTAGCCATGATTCATTTTCAAGCTCTTCTGCCTTTTTAATTTCAGGTTCACTCAATAGGGCCCTTAGAGTCTTTGAATAAGGGACAAGTATGCTAGTGGCAGAAGCAGCATTTAAAAATTTCTCACGAATTTGTAATGTGGGGAGAACTTTAAATCTATTAAATTCATCAGTTCCTCTTCCGGAGATTGTATAAAATTCCCCCTTTTTCTCAAACAAACCGTTCTGCACGTGTCGAGTTACTGCCTCACGCAACTCTTCAGAAAAAGGATAACCGTTTGTTACTATGTATCTGTGCGGCCAAGTTGCTAATAAATTACCGGCGTAAATATATAGGATTGAAGAAAAATATGAAAAAAGAAAAATCTCTTCTAATTTAAAGCCATCCAGGTATCCATCCAATTTGTGACCTAACGATAAACTGTCAAAGAATGCTTCAGGTGTAATTGATTTAATCATAGTCATTTCTTACTCAACAATGCTTTTTCAATGTTTCGATAAACTTGCTGAAAAAGGCCTTCCCCTTCTTTCTGAACCGTTGTCAAATCAGTCCAGTCCAACATTCTACGAAATTGCATCTTAGATTTCCCGCATTCTTCGGCGAGAGATATTAGCAGACGAGACGGGTTAATATTTGCTGTCAGGAAAAGATTTTGATCATAATCTGTTGCATACTGTGCGAACATATTACCTACCCTACTTTCATAAGCAATATCCAAAGAACCTTCAGGAGTATCGATAAACATCGTCGCAGGGGAGTTCTTTTTTGATAAAAAAACAGAAAGTGCCATTCGTAAGGCAATATCCAAGAAAAAACGCTGACTCTCCGAAAGCTGGAAAGATTCAGTTCGAGCTGTCTTTTTTAATTCTAAAACTAATTTTATAGTTTTATCACTTCTTTTAACTTGAATATTCAAATCTTGGCCAATAAAACTCTTCGCGAGCTTTTTAAATATTGGAACAAAAGACTTTTCAGCTTCTCTATATGCAATTTCCACTTTCTTTAATAACTTTGCATAGTCAGGCTTTAACAAATCTCGTTTCTTATATTCGTCCTTTGATTCTTTGACAAAAGAATCATATTGTTTTTCATATTGATCTAATAATGCACCTATCCCGTTATCTCTTGAATCTATAAACGATACAGATGAAAACTCATTCATAAATTCTTCTAACTTTTCTTTAGCCATATTATATTCAAATTCTGCCTTTTCTAATTCGAGTGCCTTAGTTTCGATCTCGGTTGTCAGATTATCTAATTCATTGCCTTTATCAGAGATTAGGACGTCGTTTTTTTCAATCGACTTCAGTAACCTACTTTGCTCAATCGAAGTTGATTCATTAATTACAGTATTACATAATGGGCAGCTATCTTTATGAATATTCCTTTCAATGCTTTCTACGATGTAACTTCCGACTGTTCCGCATAGACAACATTCTTGCTTACTAAGAGACATACGAACATTTGTATTTTCAACAAGCTTCGAGCGCGGCTTTGAATATAGAGAAAATAATTTTGAATGCTCGTTCTTGAGATGCATTATCTCTGAGTTTAGATAGCTCTGCCTCTTTAGCATACTATCATGTTCTATATTTATATTATTGAGAATTCTTTCTTGTTTTTCTAGATCTTTTGATAAGTTTTTATATTCATCTTCGATATTTTCTACATCTTTTATTTTCTTTTTCTTATCGTCCGGCTTCAGATCTTCAATTTTACGCCCAATGAGTTTAGCTTGATATCTTGCATTTCTTGCATTTGAATCATGCTTTTCAATTTTTCTAGTTAAATCAGCAATTTTATTCGCATCTTCCGGATCAGAATTGAAAGCGATAGCTATCGCGTGTCGAGAAGCACGGTCATCCCAAAAAATCATTCTTCTGTTTTCATCAAACGTAAGTACGTATAATTGATAAAAAAGAAAATAATCAAAATCTGAAAAGCCGGTCTCTATACATATAAATTTCTGGTACAACTCATTAAGTTCAGTTGGGCTTTTTACATTATCCTGAATTTGAGAAACTTTCTTTCCATCTTGGATAACGAATACCTCGAATAGTCGTAGTTCTTCCCTTTGAAAGAAATTTCTTATGATTCGACAGTATTTTCCGTTAACATTGAACAAAATTTCGATCTCTGATTTTTTCGCATCGGAGCTACTGATCCTGCCACCGAAATATCGTTCAGTATATTTATAATTCAACTTAACAATTTCACTTGGCGAAAAGACTGCTTTATCTGGCTCTAAAACAATTCCAGTTAAGCCAAAATTAATCGCATTTAAAAATGTAGTTTTACCTAGCCCATTTGCTCCGGCTAAGCAGTAAACCTTCTTATCTATCTCTTCGTTTACTTCATACACCTTGCCTTTTTTACTATATAATGTAAAATTTCTTAATAATACTTTATTAAGCGTTATAAAATTAAACTTACCTTGCATAGAACCTAACTCTTATCCATTATTTCTAAAATATGCGTTGTTGATATAAATATGAATGCACTCAATTACTTTCAATAGGAATAGGAAAAATGAAGAACTTTTTACTTTAGAATTCCAAAGAATTAAGCCTGCCATGGACGGCAGGCGCTAAAATGAGGGGACGCGGCATGGCAGATAACGAAAGAGTCTCCTCGACGTTGCGTCCGCAAGCGCATGTGCGCGACGCGGTTGACACGAGGTTCGAGGCGCCTTAGCGCCGTCCCGCGAACCGAAGTGACAAAGCAATGTGGCTTTAGCCCGAAGTGAGGGTCGCATTAGCGATCCCGAACGAAGCGAGGAGACGAAGTTATACGCAGTTGCGGAATTACGCGACACGGATGTCGCTAAATTAGGCCTTATTTCCCTCTTTAATACTTAAATACTCATCTGGAGTAATAATTTTAAAATTCTTAACTTTCTGAAGAGTCAGCAAATCTTTATCTCCAGTAATTAAGTAATCTACTTTAGCTGCAAAAGCAGATTCCAAGATGTGATAATCGTCTCTATCTCTTAAGTCCAAATAATCCTTAATAGGTTTATTCTTAATGAGTGTTGTAATGTCTCTAATCTCGGACAAAACAATTTGAATGAAATTATCATTAAGATTGAATTTTGGCTTAGAAAGAGTAGATTCTATTTCATCTAATATTTCTCTTGAAATATATCCAGTAAAAGCCTCATCGATTAAATCTTGGAAAACAAGTCTTGGTTTTCCCTTAAATAAAATAGCTGAGATGTAAATATTAGTATCTAATAATACCTTCAACATTAAGAAATGTTTCTTTTACTTCTGACAGATTTGATTTCATTGAAAATGTCTTTTTCGGAAATATCGCTTTGAGTAATAGCCTTTGAAGAGAAGTCAAATATTGCTTGCCATCTAGTTTTTTTCTCAATATAGGCTCGCGCGGCTTCGCGAATTAATTCGGACCTGGATCTGTGTTCCCTCTTTGCAATTTTATCGATTTCTTTTAAAAGTGCTTTCTCAAAGGAAATGTTGACAGTCTGGTTCATAATTTTAATTATATACAAGGATTGTATGTTGTCAATCCCATTTCTTCGTTTCGCCCATACTTCTCGCCACACGGATGTGGCGTCCCCTCCGCAATTGCGTATAACGAAAGAGTCTCCTCGACGTTGCGGCCGCGAGCGCCTTTGCGCGTAGCGGTTGGCACGAGGTTCGAGGCGCCTTAGCGCCGTCCCGCGAACCGAAGTGACAAAGCAATGTGGCTTTAGCCCAAAGTGAGGGTCGCATTAGCGATCCCGAACGAAGCGAGGAGACGAAGTTAGACGACGTGGATGCTTTATACAGCATTAAGATCGTCGATTTGAATATTAATAGAAGCGATCTTCTTAGATATTGCTATATCGT
The DNA here is from genome assembly GCF_003545925.1 of Leptospira yasudae. Taxonomy (NCBI): domain Bacteria; kingdom Pseudomonadati; phylum Spirochaetota; class Leptospiria; order Leptospirales; family Leptospiraceae; genus Leptospira; species Leptospira yasudae. The sequence continues at coordinate 8,308 of NZ_QHCU01000011.1, forward strand.
TAATCTTGTCAAAAGCTTGAAGTATCCCAGTCAGTACATAGTTTAAGACCTGAGATTCGAGATCGCCATCGTTGATAAAAATATTCTTTGTAACTATTATAGCATTTCCTTTTTGTACTTTTTTAAGTCCAATTTGTCCAAATTTAAAACCAGCATTCATTTCTAATATAGCAACTTTCATATCATCTGGCAATTCTGTGAGACAAAAGGAGAAACCAATGACTGTTACTTCATTTTCCATAGGACCTACTCGAAAAATGAACGTAGTTATCCTTTGACCTATTTTAATTCCGCTTAAAAGAGTATCCTTATTGTCATTTAAATATGCATACTTATTAAATTTTATCGATTCTAATGTTTTGATAAGATCTGAAATTTCTAAATGTTTTTTCTTTTTTAAAAGAGCATTTTGATATACTGCATCTACTTTTGGCATAACTTCATCTTGAAGATGATCTTTAATAGTCCCTGTAATTTCGGCAATATTTTGCACGGAATATTTCGTCTCTATCAAATTCGAATCGATTTGATTTATTTTTTCCTCGCTTGTCTTTAGCTCTTGGTTCTTTTTGAACATTATATATATAAAAATAATAGTCATCGTTGACATTACTGGAATTAAATATTGAACTAAATATGATTCTAATACCATTATATTTACCTAAATTGAAAAAATTTCATCACTAAAGAATAAATTGATGATGCACTTAATATTGTTAACTGTACGTTAAGGATTCTAGTCTTAGATGCTGAAGTCAAATATGGCGTATTAATCACACTGATATAGATCATTGTTGAAAAAATCAGTATCAAAATGGGTATCAAAACAATGAAAAGAGCAGTTTTGTTTTTATTAAATTCCCATCCTGTAGTATAAAAATAATCGATGCATACTGCAGAAATTAAAGCGCTAGAAAAGAATAGCAATCCGCACCCAGTAATAATTTCGTTTGTACTCAGCGGTTTGCCGAGAAGAAACGCATTTGTTGAAATATATATTATTTGAAGAAGGCCAAATATAATCGTCAATATTGTCCATATGAATGATTTTCCGACCCTCCTAATTAAGTATTTAATTGTTTCTAACATCTATTTTCCTTAACTAATTTCATTTATATCCATGTCGTCTAACGAAAGAGTCTCCTCGACGTTGCGTCTCCGAGCGCTTGTGCGCGAAGGAGTTGACACGAGGTTTGAGCGAGCCTTAGCGAGCGACTCGCGAACCGAAGTGGCAAAGCAATGTGGCTTTAGCCCGGAGTGAGGGTTGCATTAGCAATCCCGAACGAAGCGAGGAGACGAAGTTAGACGGCGTGAAAATTGATTCAATTTTTTTGTCTAAATGTCGGTTCGGCATCAAAGGATCCGATGAAGTAAAATTGATAATTAAGGTACTGCGACATTCTTCTAATAAAATTTAAAGTATTATAAATGTCGTTGGAAAATTTATATTCATCTGTATTAATTTTAACGATTTTTGCTCCGAAGATTTCCGAAGCTTCTGATTTATCAATTACGAAACCATGATCTTTGTAAGCATAAACTAGATCTGCAGCAATCTTTTTAATTTTATCCGGTGACAATCTATTTTTATGAGTGTTTAAAAGTCTTTCAGCATACTGCATAGAAGACTCGGCAACACGTTCATAATATCCTAAATTAATCGGATCTATCGATAAATGCAAATATTGTGCGAACATAGAAGAAGACTCAGGATTTTCTTTGACTAATAGTGCGAGATGTTCGATAGCATTTTTCAATCCCAATGCAGGTTTATCATCAAATTGCGGGTCGATTGGACCTAATTCACTTAGGCTCCCCATATGAATTTCATCAGCGACACAACAAAGTAATGTTGCTGCTGACTTTGCAATCCTTGGAACAGCAACTACAATTTTATCTTCACAATTTTCCCGAAATAATTTTCCAATAAGATACGCCGTACCACCTGACCCACCTCTTGAATAAAGAATATCGAGAATAGGTTTATTTTTATCAAATGTAACTACCGATTCATATATTGAATCAGAATCACCCTTAGTTATTGAACTTGGATCATAATGTATAATAACATTGTAATTTTTTAATTTTTCATAACCATCAAAGACTTGTTTCAGATACTGACTTAACGTCGATCCAAATTGCTTTTTTGCTTCATCAGTTCCATTTTCATCATAGCCAATGAAAAGTAATTTAAGCAAATCGTCCAAAGACAGTTTTTTGCTTTCAGATTTAGATTCTTTTATTTCTTCTTGTGACACAAATTTCTCCTTTTCATGCCGTCTAACGAAAGAGTCTCCTCGACGTTGCGGCCGCAAGCGCTTGTGCGCGACGCGGTTGGCACGAGGTTCGAGCGAGCCTTAGCGAGCGTCTCGCGAACCGAAGTGACAAAGCAATGTGGCTTTAGCCCGAAGTGAGGGGCGCATTAGCGATCCCGAACGCAGTGAGGAGACGAAGTTATGCGACGTGATGAATCACTTAAGTTTTTTATTTGAATTTTTTAACTTTCCGATTTCCTCATCTTTTTCCATGATAGTCGTCATTAATTTTATTTCCTTTTCTTTCAGTTCAATAATTTCAGTATTTTTCATTACATAAATTTTATATGCTGTAAACAAACTTATTATTACAGCAAAAGTAGATAATGTAACCGTAATAATATTCTTATTAATTTCACTTAACTGTTTAGATATTGTATTTTCCAGTTGTTCATTTTTAGATAATTCATAATCTATAATCTGCAAGAACGCTTCTTTTTCCGATTGGGGATAAAAGCTATCGTTAATTTTGCGTAGTTTCAATTTTTCATTTTTAATTTTATTTCTAACCTCTAACAGATTCGGAACAATTCGCAAAAGATTTATAACATCGTGAAACAATAAATAAATAACTGGAGCGAATACCTTAAAATAAAATAATTTCATTTTAAACCAGTGTTTTAGCAGATAATATTTGAAATAAATTTTAATAAACGAAATGTCTGATGCAATTATTTGATTTTCATAAAACTTCCAATATTCAGAAAAATATTCTTTAAAAGAATTTTCTTTTTCTTTATAAAATGTCACTTTTTTACAAATACGATTCCAGGTTTTATTATTCTTATCATTTTTTACAATTTGATTTTTCCAAACCATCAAAATGTCGAGGCGAAAGTTCTCATTAGAAAGCAATTCTTCATTCGAATGATTCTTTGCGAATTCGACAATTTCAATTTTTTTTGTAACTGCTTCATGAATCAAACCTGAAAACAAATAGTAAGCTTTCGTCGCATCAGGATTATTCCATAAGCCAATTAGAATTATTTCTTCACCTTTATTAAGTTGCATTTTGATACATCAATATGTTTTCATCATGTCGCATAACGAAAGAGTCTCCTCGACGTTGCGGCCGCAAGCGCTTGTGCGCGACGCGGTTGGCACAAGGTTCGAGGCGCCTTAGCGCCGTCTCGCGAACCGAAGTGGCAAAGCAATGTGGCTTTAGCCCGGAGCGAAGGTTGCATTAGCAATCCTGAGCGGAGTGAGGAGACGAAGTTAAGCGCTGTTAGCTACTTTTTTCTATAATATTTTTTTTCTAATTTCAAGGACCCAAGCAGGAACGTATGAATTAAATTTACAAAAATATTCAATTATATCTAAGACATTAGAAATATATCCCTTCAAATCAAGGTAAGAAAATTCATAAAATATGGAAAATCCATTTGATTCTCCATTTTCTTCTTCTCTAATATACGCATCATGCTCTTTTAAATGAATGATTCGATTCCGATAATTCTTAACGTATTCTAGCTTTTTTAAAATTTCCTTATCAAATTCATGATCATTGATTTTAAGTATTTTTGGAAGGACTCTTTCAACTTTCTCTGATATCGTTAAATCTTTTTGCATCTCTAAGCTATTCATAAAACTGATCTTTTTGCGCCAGTTTACTTCAAAGTTCTTTTCCCCTGAATGTCCAATAATGCCATTGCAATAATACTCTAATCCTTGAAAGGCACTAATAATAACGATCATCGTGTTTTCGAAATAGTTATATAATTCACGCAAATCACTCTTAACAACTGATTTATAGATTTTATTATCTGACATTACTTCATTGATGAACTCGAATTTTTGCCTATTTTCAATTGCCATAAAATAGTTTGTTAAAGCTATATTAAAATATAATGCTACTGGACTTGGCGTCGTAAAAACAATCGTTTCATTTTCTACTTTACTAACGGTAACTTTGTATGCTTTCACAGTTGATTGCGAATCAACGGGTGATATTACATCTGTCACAACTTCAATTCGCCAGTCGTCTTTGCTTTTATGTGAAAATAGAACTTTGTTAATTGTATTTTTAAAAAAACTTTTGAGTCTCATAAAACTTAGCTAATGGCGCTTAACTCAAACTCGTTGGTTGTAAACTAAAAATCGCCTGTGCGAATGTCGTATAAACGCCCAAAATAGCCGGATATGCGACTGTTGTCAAGGTCACCGCGCGCTCGGGTTACTCGAGGTGGTCAAACTTCCTTCAACCTTCCGGTTTTAGGGACCAAAGATCGAGAGGACTGGCCACTTCGGTGAGACGAACTTGACTGACGCGGGTGTAGATCTCCGTTGTCTTCACGCTTTTATGGCCGAGAAGAAACTGGATATGTTTGATGTTCGTTCCTGCTTCGAGCAAATGAGTCGCGAACGCGTGACGAAGGCTGTGAATGCTGACTGCTTTTTTGACCCCTGCTTTTTCCTTTGCAACCTCGAAGATTCTTTCTGCCGAACGGATATGCAGGTGCTTGGAAGGGTCCTGACCCGGAAAAACCCAGTCTTCGTAAGGAAACTTATCGCGGAATTCTTTCCAGAGAACGGCGCACGCATGCGATAACATCGTAAAACGATCTTTCTTCCCTTTACCTTGTCTTACTTTGAGCGTTCTTCTTTTGTCGTCGATATCTTCCGGTCGAAGTTTGACAAGTTCGCTGACCCTTAATCCGCTGGCATAACAAAACGAAAGGAGAAGCTTGTGTTTCGGATTCCGCGTTGCTTCGAGAATATTAGAAACTTCGAATGTGGAAAGAATATCCGGAAGTCTTCGTTCCCGTTTCGGCCTGGGTAAATCTCGAAACCAAGGTTTACCGAGGTAAGCGCCGAACAAAGAATTCAACGCTTGGATACGCGCCGTTATCGTCGCTGGACTCAGTTTCTTTTGCAGAAAGGAAAACTCTAAAAAAGAATGAACGTCCTTTTTCTGAACATCTTTCGGTTCCTTACCGACCCAACGCAAGAACGAGACCGCATTCGCATAATACGATTGAATCGTCCTTCGAGACGAATTCCGCATCTTCAGGTCTTTGATCCAATCTCGAAGCGCCAACTCACCTTTAAGAGAAACTTTAGAATTTTTGAATCCTTGGAATTTCTCCAGAAGCTCATTGGAAAACGGGAGAATCCAGTGCTTCTTTACGGGATCCCATTTAACCTTGGGAATACCGCGAACAAACGCGTATGCCTCGGGATCGTAAGAATGCCGGACAAAAAGAAACCTTCCTCGTTTTTCTAAAATGAAATACATGAGGAAAGAATGAAAAATACTAAATATACGTATAGTAATTTTTGTGATTGGGAGAAGATACAGCTTCGCCGGGTGAGTCCCAGGGTTTTGAAAAAATAGAGGCGTGTAGTATACAAGTCAAGGAAATTCTGACACATTTTCCGACCTATGTTGCTTCTATTTTTCATATCTTGCAGATTCAAATTAATTTTGAACGGAAAGTGACGTTAAGGCGTATGAAATGCTGAATTCTTTTCGCGATCGGGCTTTGTAGGCGTTCCATGGCTCGCAGAAATGGAGTTGAAATTTAGGTCGGCAGGTAAAAATGCGAGGTCCGTTGAGAAATTCCTCCAAAACGGCAGAGGCAAGTGCGGGAATCTGAAAAAGAACGTTAGTCTTCCTTTTTTTACAGTAAAAACTGCTTTTAAGTTTCGATGAGAATCAGGCCAACGACCGTTATAACAAAAATCACAGAGGCAGCAAAGCAGCAGCGCCTCCTTCGACGAGTATAGGAAGAATATTCCAAAAACGGAATGTTATTTGGATTTCAGGGATGAGAAGGCCTTGGCCCAATCGCGCTTGAGATATTCGAAAATTTTTTCCTTGTTCAAGCGCGCGTCCTGTTTTCCGAGTTCGTACGCCCTTCTGACTCCGATCGGATCGGTATAATCAAAGGAAGTGATCGGCAACGGTTCGGAAGGCATCTGTAAAAAACAACGTTCGAGCAATTTCGGATCCTTCCCTATGATTGTCGTGGGTTCGTAGTAGATTCCGATCGTCTTTTTATCGGGAGGAAACGCTTCGAGAAGAAGGTTGTTCGTCAATCCTCCGTCGAAATAATATTCTTTTCCGAGACTCTGCACGGATACGATCGGCGGAACGGAGGAAGAATTGAGAATGATCTGTTCCACCGTTTGTTCGTTCTCAAAGTCCTTTTCCGTGAATAAGACCTCTTTCATATTCCAATTTCGGAGAATTCTCTGCATTCTTTGGCTGTTGAGTCCGCGCAGACGATCCCGTTCGTCCTCTAGAAACGCCTTTGCGGTTTCGGCGATTAACCTCGCCAAACGGAATTTGTTCTTGAAAGAATCCTCTTTGGGAATGGCGCGTAACGTGTGAATGAATACTTTCGTTCCGGACTTCATGATCTTTTGAAAGTCCATTCCGAATCGAATCGTTTTCCGATACATTTCCTCGTGCGGAAACGCCCTTTCCCCCTTGAAAAGTCGGCTGAGATAAAAGTTAGCGGGATTTTTTCGGACGATGTTTTCGAAGAAAGCCACACATTCTTCTTCGTCTCCGCAAAGTAGACAAAGAACCATCGCCGCTCCGGCGGATACTCCGGAGACTTCCCGGAATTTCAGCCCCCAGCTTTTCATTTCGTGGCCGAATCCCAATCCGTAAAACGCCTTACATCCTCCTCCGGCGATCGCAAAACAAATCTCGTCTTCGAGCCAAAGTCCTTGAAAGGCTTCTTCGATGGCGCTGGGGGTTTCTTGTTTTCGTTCAAATGCGATCGAGTCGTCTAAAACGGGAGGCATTTCGTTTTCTTTCTCCGGGTTCTGATTTAACCATTGTCGAGCCGAGCCCGTCTTTCTGGAAAGAAATTATTCGTTTGAAAACGTCCTTGTGCGGTTCGATTCGATGTTTCGCGGTTTTCTTTGTGGAAAACGAACAGAGTTCTTTCATACGTTTGCGATAGCGATTGAAGCGGAAATCCCCGAGCGGTTGAAACGGGGATGTGGATCGAAGGCAAGAAGCGCGAGGGATTGGAGCGGAAAGCGCGGCGCGAGCGCGGAAGGCGGTTTTCCCTAACAACAGTCCACGGCACGCTTCGGAATCGTCAAACGCATCCGCGAGCGAATCGCCCAAAGCTGAGTCTGAAAAATCTGCAAAAGGCTAAAGACGCATCGGAATTCTTGTCGGTGAATCTGTGGTCCTGGATTCGGTCGTAGTTCCGACAATTTTTCTGAACAACGGAGGGCGGCCCCACCCGCGTTGGGTGGTGGTGGAGAGGTGGCGGGAAAAACTCCGACAAATTTCCCTATCACAGATTGCAATTCTCTGCAACAACAATCGACCGATAATTTTTGTGGGAACTCCTACATAAAATCGTAAATCGATTCCGCTTGTCTATTCCGTCGTATTGTCGGCGATTGGCTGCTTCTCGAATCCGTATCCCCTTCTCTCCAGAAAATCGCCGATCAAGAGCGCGGCAAAGCTCGCGGTCAAACCGGGGATCGATGCGGGAGTTTCAAAATTGAGTATATTCCAAAAAAGCCATACGATGAATCCTACGATCATGGAAAATACGGCCCCGGTCGACGTCGAACTTTTTCGAAAAAGACCGGCCACAAGCGGAACGAACAAGGACACGAGGCTCAGAGCGGACGCCTGCGACACGAGTTCGTAGATATTGCTTTTGGTGATCGCCATCGACAAGGATACGACCGTGATCGCGACCACGGAGATCCTCAAAATTCGTAGCAGTTTTTTTTCGTTCGGATCTTTGAGAAACGGGCGCACCACGTTTTCGCCTAACACCGATGCAGGCGCCAAGATCGCGCCGCTTGCGGTGCTCATCACCGCGGACAACAACGCTCCGAAGAATAATATCTGCGTGAACAATCCGGTATGCGTCAATACGGTTTTGGGAAGAATCATCTGTGCGTCTTCTCCGGCGATTTCCGGATACACCTTTCGCGCGCAAAGTACGGCGAGCAGCGGAAGCATCGCGACGCTCAGATAAAAAAACGATCCGAGCAAGGAAGAATACACCGCGACCTTTTCGGATTTGGAAGCCATCACCCTTTGAAAGATATCCTGTTGCGGAATCGAGCCGAGTCCGATCGTCATCCAAGCGGCGATATAAACCAAGACGCTCTTCGTTTCCATCTCCGGCACGAATCGAAAAAATCCCGGCTTTGTCGAGGAAAGCACGACGTCCAATCCTCCCGCCTGCGAACTCAGGTCCCAAACTAGATAAGCAAGTCCTAATACGATTAGGATCGTCTGTAAAAAGTCCGTAAGAGAAATGGCCCACATTCCTCCGATCACCGTGTAAATCAACACCACGCCGGCTCCGATGAAAATTCCCGTCGACACGGGCAAGTCCGTCAACGAATGAAGTATGATTCCGAGCGCGACGAACTGCGCCGCGATCCATCCGAAATAGGACGGAATCATAAACACGCTCGATACGATCTCCGCCCTTCTTCCGAATCGATTCTTATAAAAATCTCCGAAGGTGAGAATGTTCATTCGATAGAGTGGTCGCGCAAAAAACACTCCGACTAAAAAAAGACAAAGGGCCGCTCCGAACGGATCTTCGATGACTCCTAGAATTCCTTCCTCCACAAAACGGGAAGACGCGCCGAGCAAGGTTTCCGATCCGAACCAGGTTGCAAACAATGCGGAGGAAGCGAGAAAAAGCGGAAGTCTTCTTCCCGCTAGAACGTAGTCTTTCGAATCGCTTACGAACCGCGAGGCGGCGGCTCCGATGAGAATCGTAGTGAGGAGATACAGGACGACTGAAATTCCGAGCAATGATTTACCTTCGATCTTCTCCTTTCCTATGATTGTCTTAGGAAGGCAATTCAAATCTCGGATATTTTCTATCGAAACGATGGATTCTTTTTTCCTTCGTTTTAGGGAACAAATCCGATTTTCGATTTGAGAAGAACGGCGGTTCTTTTTCACTTCGATTTAGAATTGTGAATCGAACCCTTTTCCCTTTTTGCCGGCCAACAAACAGGGCGCACCGGAAAAAATCGGTCCTGCCGCGCGCGCTTTCAAACGAAAAAAGTGCAACACGGAAAAAAGAATCAACCGCAACCTTACGGAACGGACTTCGCTTTAATTTTTGACCTTCTTTCTTCTCGACCGTCCTCTTAAACATTCCAACAAAGATCTAAAGTAGGCCCTAAGACGAAAACGCGACGTCTTCTCCTGCAAAACAAAAAATCAAACGGAAGAAGAACCTTAATACGGCAGAAGCAACAAAGTTTCATAATATTCTGAATGATTTATAAACAAAGGGCTCAATCATCTTGCCGTTCGGGAGACGGACAAAATCAAGAAAATGTATCACTTTTTGAAAAAATTCAAAAACGAACGAATTCCAGAAAATTTCCGAATCGAACGTGAGACAAAACAGGCCGTCGTAAAATTGAACGCAATCCGTGGCTTCTGTGAATGCAAACAATCTCAAAAAAAAGCATCCTCGAATATTACAAGTACATAAAATATTATCGAGGCGGCGGATTGCGCCAAGGTTTGAAATAGATTCAAAAAATGGAATATTTGGTCGAACGAGCGTCCGAGAAGAAGCGGATCCAAATCGCCGCAAAACCGAGCCCGCGTTCAAAAAGTTCAGACGTGAGTGAAGCTCGAAAGAAGATCGAAGATGCGTTTCCGATTCACGAAACGGGAAAGACTTACTTTTTTAGAACCGCTTTTTTACAAAGATCGGCCAGTTCCATGTGCGTTAAGCCCTTTGTTTCACCCAGATTCTTAGGAGAATTTCTGACGGGAAGTCCCGCAAACCCGCCTTCTTTCTCGGAAAGATTGATCAGACATTCTCGCGAGGGCTCGCTTCCCTTTAGTTTCTGCATTTTTTCCGAAGCGGTCGTAAAACCTTCCTTCGTGTTTTCAAAAACGAATTCGGACTTTCCGTCCGAACGACCGGAAACCACGTTCATACGTTCTGAGATCAATTTGAGTTCGGTCGGAGACAGAATGAGAAGCGTAAATATGATCAGAATTTCGGACATTCTTTTATTCCTTAGGAAGATTCCGGAGATTCGTTGCCTCTTGAATGAGAATCGCCGTGGCTTCTTCCTGAAACCGAATCAACAATTCCAATTCTTGGTCGGAATATTTTTCGAAAAGGTTTCGCATCGCTTCTCCCATCGGAGCATAGACCTTCGCGGCGTCTTGCATTCGTTCCGGATTGAATTCCACCACAACCTTACGCCGGTCGTTCGGGTCCGCCACACGGCGAACGATCCCCGACTTCTCCAAACGATCGATCACGGTCGTGACCGCCCCCGTTGTCAAACCCAAGGATTGAGCAAGTTTTCCGGCAGCGATCGGACCTTCTTCCAAAAGAGGAAGAGTTTTCATATCCGTCGCGTTTAACCCGAATCGTTCCGCCGCGGCCTGATGGAACAAAACGGTCGCGTTGCTGGATCGATGCCCCGTCAGGGACATTTTTTGTAGGAGCTCCTCTCGGGAGAGTTTTCGGGAGTTTTCGGTTGACATATTTAGTTAGATTTATTAAGATACTTAACAGTTCTAATAATTACAAGAAGAATAGAACCAGAAAAGGAGCTTTTTCATGAATCTACAAGGCAAAGAATGGGAAGAATCCGTCAAGCTTTCACTCGGAAAATGGTACAGCTGGGATACGCCGATCGGATTGAGCGTGGCGATGGTCAGTTTCGGGGTCTTTTTGGTGCTTTTGACGGTTGTCGGTTATATCGGAAGATCCATTGCGTTGATGCAATAAGAAGAAGCGGAGGCGGAACCATTTTCCAAAAACCGCTTCCGAATTCGAGAACCATCAGTGTCTATGGACCTTCTTACAAAGGTCGGCGAGTTCGGAATGGCTCAAACCTTTCGTCTCGCCTAAATCTTTCGGAAAATTACGATAATCCCGATCGTAATAATAACCGCCCGCGCTGTCCGCAAGATCGATCACGCATTCTTCCCAGTCGTCGTTTCCGCGGAGTTGATTCTTTTTCTTTCCGAGCAATCGATCCCCTTCTCTCGTATTCGAAAAATAGAATTCGGATCTTCCGAAAGAACGGGGATTTTCCACGTTGATTTCGATTTTTTCCGCAATCAGTTTGAGTTGGGTCGGAGAAACCACAAGGATTGTAAAAATCCAAAGTACATAAAAAACGGCCACGCTTCTTCAAAAAACGAAACGATTCTTTTTGAAACCTTTTTCAAGAATTCTCACGAAAGCCGATCGACTTCTCCATAAAAAAATCCGCCCGCGCATTCTAATAAAACGTAACGAGATCAGCGATCGGTTCCCTCGGAGTATGAAACGAATTCAAGTCGGAATCGATCTTCGGATATCCCAAACTCAAACCGCAAACCACCTTCTCCGTCGCGGGAAGATTCAATTCTTGTCGAACGACTTCGGGAAAGGCGGATAACGCGGCTTGCGGAACGCTTCCCAAACCGTAACCTCTCGCCAAAAGCATCAGCGTATTCAGATAACAACCGATGTCCAACGCGATGTAAAAATTTAATTCGAATTCGGTCGTGATAAACACGGCGGTCGGCGCGCCGAAAAATTCGAAGTTGCGCAGCATAAAACCGTCGCGCGCGTCTTTGTCTTTTCGTTCGATACCGGCGACGCCGTAGATTTTCATACCGAGATCGAACATTCTCCGTTTTGCATCGGAAGGGAAACCGGTGGGCCAAACGGTATCGGGTACCGGATCTCCCTGTTTCGCGCGGCTGACGAGCAACTCCGCCATACGGTCTCTTCTCGCTCCGCTCACGACGTGAACTTTCCAAGGTTGACTGTTCTTCCAGCTCGGAGCGCGCAAAGAATTCCGAAACAACTCGGAAAGAATTTTTTCATCGATCGGTTTGGATTCGAAGTCTCGAATGCTATGACGCGTGTTGACCGCCTCTTCTACGGTCTTAGCCGCGCCCGTTATATTTACGAATTCGGATTGTGTGGATTCCATAAAATCTCCAAAAAGACTTGCAATTTCGAAAGTTCCCGGTTCAGATAAAGGAAGAAAGAGCCAGAACAGACAAGTCTGTCTGCTATTGAATCAAAAAGGAAAGAAAATGTCAAGTCGAGAATCCGGGCCCAAGGATAGAATTTTAGAAACCGCGGTCCGATTGTTTCAAACGCAAGGCTACGGAAATACGGGTATCAATCAGATCATCCAGGAATCGAAAACCGCCAAAGCGAGTTTTTACGATCATTTCCCGTCCAAAGACGATCTTGGAAAGGCTTACATAGAATTTTACGGAAACGAACAAATCGTTTTGCTCGAACGTTTAAAGTCCCGATCGGAAACCCCGAAAGAATTCATCCGCGCTTGGACCCAAATTCTGCGCCGACAAACCAAAAGCACGGGATTTGCCGGTTGTCCGATGGCAAACACGGTCGCACAGATCGCCTCCACTTCGCATTCCATCTCCGAAGAAGCGAGGAGAGTTTCCCTGAGAACGATCGATATTCTTACCGATTATCTTTCCCAGTGGCAGCAAACGGGTTTGATTGCGAAACAAGCCGATCCGAAACTTTTAGCGCGCAGAATTTTTGCCTGCTACGAAGGGGTTCTGCACACTTGGAAATTGACGGGAAAAGTAAGCGCGTTAGACGATTTACCCGTTCTCGTGGAAGCGGTTTTCGCAACCGCGACCTGATATCGAAATTGACCAAATAGAATACCCCGTATCCTATGTAACTATGAAATCCGAAACCGGCACAAAATTGCTCATAAATCGAATCCATCGCATCCAAGGTCAATTGGAAGCGGTGGAAAAAGGTCTTCAAAACGACAGCATGGATTGCGAAAAAACGCTTCTTCTTTTAAAGGCCGCAAGCCAAGCGATTAAAAAGTTCGGCGAAGCGTATGTCCAAGAATACATGGATCGTTGCCTAATCGAGAGCAAAAAGAAGCCCGATATGGAAAACATTCGGACCGCGATCAAAGCCGCCTTCTTTCTTTAAGAAGTATTCCATCCCACTTAAGGAATAAAAACCGCTAAAAAACGAAGCCCTCAGCAAAAAATCCCTTGTCCGATTTATATACCATACAGGGTATTGTATAAATATACCCCATAGGGTATATAAAAAGGAGAATCAGATGAACAGTTGGTATTTGGAGAGGTATTTATTTCTAATCGCAGGAATCGTTTCCCTCACGGGATTGACTTTGGGATTCTTCGTGAATCCGTGGGGATTCGTCTTCAACCTTTTGGTAGGGTTGAACCTGATCCTATTTTCGTTCACGGGATTTTGTCCGATGTCTTATTTTTTGAAAAAGATCGGAATTCCGTCCCTTGCGGATTTAAAAGGCGCGAACCGATGAGATCCGCGGCCGTCTTTACGATCGTGTTTTTGTCGTTCGCGTTTTTAAAAAACGTTTCCGCGACGGAAGAGAAACGAATCGAGTTCTCGGAGATATGGGATCAAATCCGTTCCCAGTCCGCCGTATTAAAATCCAAAACGGCGGAAGTTCGAGTCGCCGAAATCGGAAAAGACCGCGCCGCAAAACACTGGCTTCCGAAAGTATATGCCGACGTTCGTTCTTACAGGACGAACGATCCGGCTTTGAACTTTCTCGGGAAACTCGGACAAAGATCCGCGAACCAATCCGATTTTTCCACTGCGAGCGTTCGAACCCAACCTTCGAACTTTCTCGACGCGAACAATCAGCCGTATACCCTCTTAAATTCGGATACGGCCAACCTATTTGCAAAGGACACACTCAATCGTCCGGGCGATCACACGTATTCCCGCGGAACCCTCGGGGTGGAACTTCCCCTCTTTGAAGGAGGAGGAAAAACGGCGGCTCATTCCGCTCTCGAAAAAAGATTCTCCGCAGTAAAATCGGAGGAAAGATACATTCGTACTTTAGAATATTCGAATGCGGCTGCGGCTTTCCAGTCGATCTCGCTTTCGGAGGAGAATCTCGCAAAAACGGAATCCTTGCTCCGGGAAATCCGCGATTTTTTAGGCAGATACAGAATCGGAAATCGAGATAACCCCGTGGGGTATTCCGGTTTTCTCGCGTTACGCAGCCTTCAAAATCTTTTGGAGGTTTCCAAAAAGGAACAGGAAACCGCGCGCCGGACCGCCGAAGAAACGATTCGTATGATGGCTCCGGAGATTTCGGAGGAGCAACTTCGTCCGAAGCGAATCCCACTCCTGAAATTTGCGGACCAATATCTTCCTCTTCCCGCTCTGCGAGAATCCGGGCATACGCCTCTTTCCGATGCGTTCCGTTTTCATTCGGAAGAAGCGAAAGCGGGAATCGAAGCGGAACGCGCCCGTTTTCTTCCGAAGATAGCCGCTTATGCGGAGACCTACGCGTATGACGGCGGCAGAAATCAGGCGAACGCATACAACGCCGGTGTTTATCTTCAGATGAATCTTCTGAATCCCTCCGACCTTGGCGCTTTGGACGAAGCGAAGGCAAAGGAAGAGGCAGTCCGTAAAAAAGCGGAAGAGATCCGGCTCAAAGAGGAAGGAAATTTTCGGCTCCTTCTTTCCAGAGAAAAAAGTATATTCGAAAATTTGAATTCGATTTACGACTCCGTCCGTTTTCAGGAGGAGCAGCTCAAAATTTCTCAAAGATTGTTTCAGAGCGGTTCGATTCTCGCGCCTCAAATGGCGGAATCGTTTTCAAGAATGGCCGAACTGTTACGAATCAAATCCGCGACGGAAAGCGAATATCTTCGCATCCGCGGAGAACTTTCCCTTTACAACGCCAAAGGAGCATTTCATGAAAACGAATTCTAATCCATCGACGTCCAGCATCGGTTTTGCGGGAAAAATCGCAGGGGCATTCGTCCATTCCAAGCTGACTCCCGTATTGATTCTTTCCAGTTTACTGCTCGGCTTAATCGCCGTGTTTCTGACTCCGAAAGAGGAAGAACCTCAGATTTCCGTTCCGATGATCGACATCCAACTCGCGGCTCCGGGTTTCAGCGCCCACGAAGTGGAACGAAAGATCACGGAGCCGGTGGAACGTTCCGTTTGGGGTTTGGAAGGCGTGGAATACGTGTATTCTTCCAGCACCGATCACGGCGCGTTGGTTACGGTTCGCTTCGAAGTCGGCCAGCCTTTGGAACCTTCGTTGGTGAAAATCCATCACAAACTTCTCGAGATCAAAAACGACCTACCGCCTAACGTAAGTTATTCGTCCGTCCGCTCCTTGACGATCGACGACGTTCCGTTTCTTGCACTGACGTTCAGTTCGGATCAGCGGGACGATTTTTCCCTCAGAACGTTAGTCGCTCCTTTAGCGCGAGAATTGTCGGGAACACCCGACCTTTCCAAGGTGGAACTTCTCGGAGGTAGAAAGCGATCCGTACGCGTCATCGCGGACCCGGTTCGATTGAATCGTTATGGAATCGGTCTTTCCGATCTGGCAAACGCGCTTCGTGCAAACGACGCATTTCTTCCCGCGGGTCAAACCTGGGGAAAAAATCAAAATTACGACGTGGAAGTGGGAACCGCGATCTCCCGTTCGAACGATGTGCGTTCTCTTCCGATCGCGCAAAGGGGCGGACGCGTGATTCGCGTTTTCGAAGTCGCCGACGTCATCGACGGCCCTCAGGAAAAAACGAAAGAATCGGTTCTCTATGAACGGGAGAATTCTTCCGTTGCGAAGACCGCGGTGACGATCAGTTTCGCAAAACGAAAAGGTACGAACGTCGTTCCTCTTTCCAAAGAACTTTTGGAAAAGGCGGAATCGTTTTCAAAACGTCTTCCTCCCGACGTTCGGATGTCCGTGTTGCGGGATTACGGCTCCACCGCTTCCGCAAAATCCAACGAGTTGATCGAACACTTGTTGATCGCCACGATCTCGGTCGCGATTCTCATCGCGTTGTGGATGGGCTTGCGCGCATCGCTCGTCGTTTCGGTCGCGATCCCCGTGACTCTCGCGCTGACTCTGGCCCTGTATTACTTTTTGGGATATACGTTGAACCGAGTCACGTTATTCGCGCTTATCTTCTCGATCGGGATCTTAGTCGACGACGCGATCGTAGTCGTGGAAAACATAGAACGGCATCTCAAAGAAAATCCCGAACTCGGAATTTTACGGGCCGCATTGAACGCGGTCTCCGAAGTGGGCAATCCCACGATCCTCGCTACGTTTACGGTGATCGCAGCGATTCTTCCGATGGCGTTCGTAAGAGGGTTGATGGGCCCTTACATGAAACCGATTCCCGTGGGAGCGAGTCTCGCGATGA
Organism: Leptospira yasudae; assembly: GCF_003545925.1. Lineage (NCBI taxonomy): Bacteria > Pseudomonadati > Spirochaetota > Leptospiria > Leptospirales > Leptospiraceae > Leptospira > Leptospira yasudae. Next base: position 24,799 of record NZ_QHCU01000011.1, read on the forward strand.
TTCTTTCCTTGCTCGTCGCGTTTATCGTAACTCCTTGGATGAGCGTTCGAATTTTAAAACACGAAGAGGAGCATTCTCCCGAAAAACGGGAACGCCAAAAGATTTCCAAACTGGATCGGCTCTACATTCGATTTACGGATTGGCTTTTGCGGAACAAAAAGAATTCCGCCAAGTTCCTCGTCGGAGTGGCGACTCTTCTTTTGATTTCGTTCGCGTTCGTCGGGTTGAAGATCGTAAAAGTCAAAATGCTGCCGTTCGACGACAAGGACGAGTTTCAGATTCTGATCGACTACGATCCGAAAACTTCCTTGGAAAAGAACCTGCAGATTTCCAAACGTCTCGCACAAAGAATATTACAAAATGAGAATGTGGAAAAAGTGCAGATCTTTGCGGGAGAAGCCGCTCCCTTTTCCTTTTCGGGAATGGTCAAACACAGCTTTTTACGAAGCGACGATTGGAAATCGGATCTGCATATCGTTCTGAAATCGAAGGATAAACGAAGCTCGAAAAGTCACTCGATCATCGAATCGATCCGTCCCATTCTCGCCGAGTTTGATAAGAACGAAAACGCTCTGACAAAGGTCTTGGAAATTCCTCCCGGTCCTCCGGTGCTTGCGACCTTTGTCGCGGAGATCTACGGCCCTTCGGAAACGGAACGAAAACAAGCGGCCGCCAAGCTGCGGTCGATTCTTTCCGAACAGGAAGGCGTCGTCGATTTGGATTCAAGCTTGAGAACGGGACGTCCTAAGATCGTCTATCCGTTCGATACGAACCTCGGCGGAATTTTGGGAGTCCGTTCGGAAACAGCCGCACGGGATTCTCGGATTTTGTTTTCGGAAACCGCCCTATTCTCTTTGAGCGAGGCAGTAAACCCCGAGGAAATCACGGTGGATCTTTCCGTTGCAAACTCTGCCCGTTCCTCCGCGCATCCGTTTCACGGCCTGGGAGTTTCCACGTTCGAAAGCGGAGTCGTATCGACCGAAAGATTATTCAATTCTCATTATATTCAAGATACGGTATATTTGAATCGGAAGAATCTAAGACCGGTGGAATACGTCACGAGCGAGTTCAGCGGAGCGGAAGAAGCGCCGGTCTACGGGATTCTCAAATTGTCTCCGAAAATTCCGTTCCCGACTTCCACGCTCGAAACTCCGAAACAAACCGATCAAGTCTCGATCAAATGGGACGGAGAATGGTTCATCACCTACGAGGTTTTTCGGGATTTGGGAGGAGCCTTTGCGATCGTGATGATTCTGATTTACGTTTTGATTCTCGCGTGGTTCGGAAGTTATTCCGTTCCTCTTGTGATCATGGCTCCGATTCCGATTTCGTTGATCGGAATTCTTCCGGGGCATTGGTTTACGGGCGCGTATTTTACCGCGACGTCGATGATCGGATTTATCGCGGGAGCGGGAATCATCGTGCGTAACTCGATTATCCTCGTGGATTTCATCGAGTCGGAACTCAAACTCGGAAAACCGCTGCGTCAAGCGGTGATCGATGCGGGAGTCGTTCGTTTCAGACCGATGCTTTTGACCGCGGCGGCGGTCGTTGTGGGAAGTTCGATCATGCTCTTTGATCCGATCTTTCAAGGTTTGGCCGTGTCTTTGATTTTCGGAGAAGTGGCGGCGACCTTACTCAGTCGATTTACCGTTCCGATTTTATACTTTTGGTTTTTGGGAGAACAAAGAAAGAACGCGATCCTGCGTTCTTCTTCCATGACGGATTAAAAAATCGCGCTCCGAACGATTCGAAAGTCTGTACGTTTTTTCAGCACATCCAAGAATCATTCATTTCGGAATCGAATTCACTAATACGTTCTATGTATTGGCGAGCGATTCCCCTTTTCTTTTCTAAGAATTTTTCGCATCTATTCCGCGAAGATATGTCTTCCAACCTTCTTCAATAAATTATTGCAACAATCTTTTGCAATGCTTGTGCCTCGAATTTTTCAAAAACAAAATTAGATTCAAGCATAAAGAACGACGAAAGAAAGCCGTTCACTCTTACGTTTCGTTCCCTATTTTATATTTTTTTTTAAAATCGAACGTACGATCGCTCCGGAAACAAAAGACTTCACTTTATAGCCTGCAATGATTTTGAAGCTTTAAAGAACGATAATCTATCTTGGTCATGAAAAAGTCGCTTCGCTTACAGATTATCGTTATCTATACGATCTTAACGGTCGTAAATCTTACGTTTGTAGCGGTCATGATTTTTGAAAACCAAACCGATCTTTTGATCTCCAATTTCACGCTCGAATCCGATCGAGTCGCGCGCGAAATTCTCAAGAAGGTGGAATCCTTCGGCAATATCAACTTCGAAGACGCGACTCAAACCGACGAGTTTCAATCCAAATTACTCAGCATCGGACTTACGAACTTTTCCGTGATCGCCGCAGACGACGCTTCTTTAGAAAAAACGCATACTCTTCTTTCCAACGGAGTTACTGCCTCCGTAGCGGATCTCAAAACGAAACTCAAAAACATGACAAACGCCAAAGCGGCGTTGAATACTTCCTATGATATCGAACTCGATACCGATCATTTTATCGTAAATCTGATCTTTTATCTGAATCCGAAAACGTTTCTGATTTCTCAAATTAAGATGAAAGAGATGGTCGATCGTTTACGTTCTCTTTACATACAGCTCGGTTTGTTGCTGGTCTGGGGATTCGCATTTCATATTCTTTTCGGAATCTTTCTTTACCGCAAGATTTTCGTGCGTCTGTTTCTTTTGAAAGAAGTCAGCGAAACGATGGCAACGGGAAATCTCAACGCGAGAATTTCCTGGAACGTCTCCGCGCAGGACGAATTGGACGCGTTAGGAAACACATTCAACGGAATGGCGGAACAGATTTCCTCTCAATTCGATTCTCTTCGATTGAAGAATACGCAGATTCAAACCGAGTTGGAAATCGGAAAGAACGTTCAGGAATGTTTTCTTCCCGAAAAACGAAAGAATTTCAATCTGATCGACGCCGAAATCGTCTATCAACCCATGCGGGAAGTCAGCGGAGACATCTACGACATCATCGAAATCAACGATACAAGAACGGCCTTCTTTTTGGCGGATGCGACGGGGCACGGGGTTTCGGCGGCTCTGATCACTTCCATCATCCACTACAACGTGGAAAACATCATGAAGGAAACCGTCAATCCCGCGCATATCTTCAACCGTCTCAGCGACAATCTGTTCGAGACGCTGCAAGGAACGTTCTTTGCGACGGGAATCTTCATTCTTTTTGAAAAGGAAGGAGGTTACGCCTACTTCTGCAGCGCGGGCCACAACCCGATCTATTATTACCGCAAGGCGCAGAATAAGATCGTCGTTCTCAATTCCACCGGGTTCGTACTCGGGATCGGAATTCCGGACGACTACAACGTGTTGAAAATCAAAACGTCTCCGGGCGATAAGATTCTCGTTTATACGGACGGGGTTTTGGATGCGACCAACGGAACCAACGAACCCTTCGGAGACGATCGTCTGATCGAGGCCTTTCAAAAATACGCGACGCTTCCTACCGGAGAATTAACCGAAAAACTTAGAGGAGAAATTCATTCCTACGCGAATGTTTTTCCGGACGACGTTACGTTCGGAATCTTAGAGATCACCGAATGAAGAAAAGTGTGTTCATCGCCATTTTAGGATTTCTATTGATCGTATTTTTCGGTCTCGTCGTACTCGATACGAAACTCTACGAACTCAAAGTTACTCTCGAAAAGAGAAAACTCTTCAACTTCTCCTTTTCGAGCGAAATTCTCCGATCCAAATTCGAAAGCATTCTTTCCAACCGGGACAATATCAAAGCGGAGATGAATCTCAACAATCTCCAGAGTTCCTTGATCGAAAGCAATCATCTCGAATCGTTCAGCGTCGGGGTTTTGCAGAGTTTCGGTTCGGTTTTGATCAACGCGGTCCGTTTCGTGACGGGAAAACCTCCCATCGATTTCGAAATCAATTCCTCCAAAATCCGCGCCTTGGAACACGCATTCAGTCTGGAACGGAACCAAGGTTATAAGGAAGCCTACCAAGCCTACGGAGAAACGTTAGGCGACTTCGCAAAAGGAACGGACGAAAGCGGGTTTATTCTTCTGCATCAAGGATTTTGTCTCGCGGTTCAGGGAGAATTCGATCACGCACTCAGGGATTTGGAAAACGTTCTTGCAAACAATCCGGGAACCGTCTTTGCAAACGACGCGGAGATTCTCATCGCGATCATACAAAAATCAAAACAAAGCGCCCAAGAGATCGAGGAGAATTTCGACAGCCCCGAATCCAGAGCCAGAGCCTTTTTTGCAAAGGGAAATTACGCCAAGGTTTTGGAAGAATTCGCCAAAACGAAGATGGATTCCGCCGAGATGCGCTACATCCGCGCATATTCTCTGGAAAAGACCGGAAATCAAAGCGCCGCAATCACGGAATACGCAAAGCTCGCCTTCTCCGATACGGATAAGGAAATCGCAATCAAAGCGAATCGAAGACTTTTGATGCTCGGACATTATTACAACGCGGGAAGCGAAATCGCGAGAATCTCCGATAAAAACGCGGAACGACTCGGCGATACGAGCGAGGCCGCGGAAATCAAAGCTTCTTCCGAAAAACTAAAACCGTCCCCCAGCTTGGAGGATAGTCTTAAAAGTTTACGGGAATCCGCAAAGGTCGACGACAAGAAGAATCTACTCAGCTCCGAACTGCAGGACATCGTCTCCAAGTCGGACGCATTCTTAAAAAAAGCGGAAGAAGAAGCGAAAGCGGACGCAAGAAACTTTATCGCGATCCAAGTCGCGGATTCCGTTCCGGTCTACGGAGATAAGATCGTGATCGACGGAGACGAGACAAAACTCTACTCGGCTCACTTCCCCGTTACGATTCCGACGTACGCGATCGATTCCATCGCGTTGATGAGAACTCCCGTAAAAGCACGGCACAAACTTTTATTCGTTCAGAATTCGCAGAAAACCCCGTTTCTCAAAGCGATCTTCGAGGACGATCAATCGATCACCTTAATCGAAAAGAAATCAAAAAAGAAAATCAGCTTGAGCGAGCCGATACAAATCGAGTTATCCAAATGAGAAGAATCCCGATCTACATTCTATTGTTCACTTTTATCACGGCGAGTCTTTCCGCACATCGGGTGATTTTAAAATCCGGAGAGGTTCTTTCGGGAGAATTGAAAGAAACGGAAGGCGCGTCCGATCATATCATTCTCAATACCGAAGACGAAGATATCAAGATTTTCAAAAAGGATGTCGCCGAGATTTTCTTCGAAGAATCCGGTAACCATCTTTGTATGCGTTTGAAAAAACAGACCGAAACGAAATGCGGTTTAAAACTTCTCAAACTCAATTCGAGCACCGTGTATTATATCGACGAAAACAACCGTTATCTCCGTGCGTCTTTCAAAGACTTGGAATCGATTACGATCGAAGCCGCTTCCACGAAAGTTTTGGAACAGTTCGCCAAAGCCGGATTTTCCGTTTTAATCACGTCCAAAGACAAAAAAGAAGTTCAAGCGCCGATCGCAGATGTGAACGAAAATTCGGTTCTCATTGAAAAAGAATCCGAACCCGTGCCGACCGAAATCACACGCGAAGAAATCGCCACCCTCCATTACAAAACCGCGGAGGATGAAAAAGAGATTCCGAAAGAAAGCGCGAGCAAGGAAATCACTTTGATCGATTATCTGATTCCGGGCTATTACATACGGAAGCAGGGTTATGTCAAAAGCGGAACGACTTTGATGGGTTTGACGGGTTTTTTGATGGCGGGAAGCGTCTATGAATTCATGGTAGCAAAGAACTCGGAAGGGAAAACCCCCGTGTATATACCGCAAAGCGACGGATCGATTCTGTGGGCCGAACAAGCCAACGGAGAATTCGAAAGACATAAAAAGCTGAATCAGCTATTTTTAATTTCTTTGGCCTGCACGTATCTATTCAACGCGGTACTACTTACGTTTCCGGTGACGTTCGCCTTCTTTTTTCACGACGGGGCGACCGCCCCCGCGATAAATCCGAGTCCGGATCTAAATCCGATCGGGAAGGACCAAAAAATCGAAATGAAAATCAATATTAATTTTTAGGAAAACAAAAATGGAAGCAACCAACAATTCAAAAGATGAGTTATCCGTAGAGATCGTATCCAATTCTCACGTAAATCATTTACTAAAACCGCATATTACGATCGTGAAAACGAACGGAGAAGTAAATATTTTCTCTTCTAAGAAACTCAAGGATCTATTCAATCTGAAAATCGACGAAGGAACGAGGGTTTTACTCTTAGATCTTTCCGCGACGACGCATATCGATTCTTCCGGACTTGCGGTTCTGATCAGTACGCAAGCCAGATTGATGAAGCAGCTAAAAGGCGCATTGATCGTGTATTCGATCCCGAACGCGATCAGCAAAATTTTCGAGTTAACGAGATTGGACAAATTGATCACATTGTCGATCGACTTGGACGAAGCAATGGACAAAGCGATGACGTTTTGATTTAGAAAAGAGCGGTTTTTCGGATTCGAATGTTTCGAGTTCGGAAAGGCCCGCCCTGCTCGAAAACCGGACTTTCTTCCGAGAGCTGGGCGGAAAGATTTCTTTTTCGGAAGAATTGGTATCTAAGAAGATTCCATCCATTCCTCCAAAATTTCCCTTCAATAACTATCTTTAATCAGATAATCGAGGTGCAGACGAATATCGGATTCGTCGGTCGCATCCTCCAAAAGCGTATCGTTCGAAACCTTTTCGTTCAGAACCTGAGCCAATTCCGAATCGTTCTTAGCGAGATATACCCCGTTGAAAACGGAATAATTTTCGATCCACAATTCCAGCTTTCTGCATTCGGATAAAATTACGCAATTTTGATTTACGCGAATCGAATCGGAGATCATCTTTCGAAAATTGGTAAGATTGATGAACTCTTCGTTTTCGATCTTATTCAAATCCAAAATATAGATCCCCGAAAATTCGTCCAAAATCGATAAGATGATATCGCGAACGTTCATAATGGAACGGTTGTCGATCACTCCCGAAAGTTTAATCAACATAACTTTGGTAGTCGTTCCCTGTACATTGAATGTAACGAACTCATTACTAACCTGCATTTGCGTCCTCATAGTTTGGTTTTATTGTCTGATACATAAGATAGAATGACGAACGTCGCAGCTCGAATACGAGTCGTCGAAAATAGAACTCATCACCAACGCCGAAATCGTGTTCGAGCTCGAGGTCCAATTCGAACAATCGACCGAAGTCTGAAAGGAATTGTAATATCCCGACCAAATGACGGGAGGATTCGGTAGAATGGAAGTGGGAACACCGTTGGTCAAAGGAATCGGAAGAATTCCAGAAGGATCCTCGGAAGCCGGCGCGGGAGAATACGCCGTCCCTAACTCGAAATGAATTCTTCTTTCATCGTTGCTGTGGATATAATAACGCAAACCTCTGCGCATCGGCCAAACGGAGATTCCGCTTTGTTCGATGTTCAGGGCGGGTTTCCGCGTAAACGTGGTCGCCAAAAATGCGGAATATTCTCTTTTGTCTCCGGGGAGAAAGCCGCTCTTTTCCGACTGACAGATCGTATCCGCACCGACAAGGCCGCCTAAATCGCCCGTAAACCCCGTCCCGTTCGCCGTTGCAAAGAACATACATCGATCCGCTTCTTGGATTCGTATGTTTACTTTCCCGATTTCAACGTTATTCGGCGTTTTTAAACGAAGAACATAGTTCTCTTCCTCGCAATTTGCGTCCGCAGCTGCGGCAAGATGAATGAGAATTTTTGGAGATCCGGACGTGCGTTGTATTTCCGCTTCTTCGGAAAAAGTTAAGGAGTCGGATGCATTCAATTCTTTGAATATTTTGACTCTTTGAACATCGGAAGACGTCGTTATGTCCAGCTCCACGGTTCTGTACCGTCCCTCTTCCAAAATCAGATTCTCGGCTCCGTTCCTCAAAGAATAAGCGCTGTATACGAATGCGTTTAACAAAAATCCCACCGGACTATGCGAAGCATCCATCTCGATCGGCTCCGCTTGTGCGCAGTTTAGAAGGAAAGCGCACCCGAAGATCCAGAGTATACTTGTAAAATGATTCGCTTGAAATCGCGATAAAGGATTTTTGAAAAAGCCTTTCGATCGAAAATCAAAACGCAGAACATTTGACATACCTATAGTTTATAGAATCCACTGTCTTTGTTCACCGCATTCTATAAAAGGAACACTTTTTTATTATTGGCCCTTTTAAAGTTACAAAACTATTTAATCCTTTAGGATTTTATGTTTTTCTAACTTATCAATTCGAATTCACATTTCTATTTTGAATACTCTACATTGATAATTCTGAAAAAAGAATCTTTGATTTGCAACGAAGCAAACGCTGTTTTACGATTCTTCTGTTGAAAGATAAATTGAATGTCGAGTTAGAAATCGACTGAAACAAAAATAAGAATCGAAAGATCGGCTAACGCGCCCCGAAGGGATTACTGAGGAAATTGAAAGGAAGAAAAATCCTGAATCCAAGTCGGCTTTCCATAATGATATCCTTGCAGATAATTGGCACCGTAATCGATCGCAATATTTTCCAAGATTGCGTTTTCAATTCCTTCAAATACGGTCTTCTTACCAAGCGAGGAAAGAACTTGCGAAATCGCTTTCAAAACGCTTCGTTTGCTGTGATTGACGTCGACTCCAATTACGAGGCTTTTATCCAGTTTCACGTAATCGCATTCGATCTTTTCGATTCTAGAAAAATTCGAATTCCCGATTCCGAAGTCGTCGATCGCAATCTGAAACCCGAAACGCTTCAGAATCGCCATCTGTTCGATGATTAGGGCGGTTTCTTCGTAACGGCTTTCCGTCATTTCCAATACGATCGAATTCGGGTCCAAATTCAGCTTTGAAAAGTAAGAAATCAAATTGTCCGCAAATTCGGGATTCTTCAATTGAAATGGAGAAACGTTGATCGAAATCAAAGCCTTCGAAACCGAAGAATCGCTTTTTCGAATCTGAGAAAGATCCCAAAGAGCGTTTTGAATCACCCAAGCCCCGATGGAACTGATCAAACCGGATTCTTCCGCTAAGGGAATAAAAACATCCGGGCTGATCATCCCTTTTGCGGAATGATTCCAGCGCGAAAGCGCTTCCAAAGAATGAAGTTCCTTCGTTTTCGAATTTACGATCGGTTGATAATACAAAAGAAGTTCTTTTTTGTGAACCGAATTGCGAAGGGACAAATACGTGGAAATCAAATTGGAAGAATCGTTTTGGCTCTGTGTCGCATAACGACTAAACGGATAATCGATCACTTTTTTCAGATTAGCCCGCAGCCCTTTGAGAATTCGTAGCGGGCTCGTATTGGTCTCCGAAGTGTGATAACCGCCGATCGAAAGTTTCAGATGAAATTCGTGATTTTCAATTTGAATCGTGTTCTTCATATACGAAATCAAACTGGAAGGAATCCAATTGATATCTACGTCCGGTTTGTTGATCTGATATGCGAAGAAAATCTGGTTCGTGGAAATCCGAAGCCCTACGTTTTGACTGTTCGTAATCGTTAAGAACTCCGTATGCAGATCCAAAAAGACCGCTTCATATACTTGAGTCTCGTATTTGTGGAGAAAGGGATGATTGTAAATTTCGATGTTTACCAGGTAAAAAAAAGTTTTTTCAAGCTTGAGAGTTCTTACTAAATCGTGTTTGAGAGAACGAAATCTTTGCACTCGATTTTTTTCGGGGTTCGATAAAATTCGGGTCACGGATTCGATGTGTGCGAGAACGTAACCGCCTTTCGGGTTGATTTCAAAATTTACCCGATAAATACGATCGTTATTGGAACGCACCATCAACTGGACGTTCCTATCGTTCTTAAATCTGCGGAGCGCGGAAACGGTGGAATGAAGATTTCCGTAATCGATGAATCTTTCTACGATTTTTTTAAGTTTTGCTTCGGAATCCAGGAGCGGATTGTAATTCGGTTCGGAATACAATTGCTTCCCTTCCAGGTTATAGAGAGAATAACTGTATACATCCGTTGCATGCAGTTTGTTCTCAATGTAGAAAGCGCCGCTTTCAGAAATCATACATCGATTTTATACTAGAAATTAATTCTTTCTTTTCATCTTATAACCTAAATTTCAAAAGAAATTTAAGGATAATTTTCATCTTATAGTATTCAACCCATATCATCGATGAAATTACTGCAATCACCGCAAAGGAACGACCTGATGGAAAAACGTTGTACCTTGTTTTCAAAAAAATTGGTACGTTATCGCTTTCCAAAGCAGACAACAGATTCCCGAGGGGCCGGCTCAGTCCACATCCATCCTTTGCAAAAGCCTCTTTTCTTTCCGGCGGTTTGTAGGCAGTTCAATTTATGAAAAGAAACGATCCTTTCAAAAAGAAAGAAACGTGCAGTGGGAACCCGCATTCGAGGGAGAGTTCTCCAACCGAATCTCCCGCAAACAAACGATTCCTTTGCGAATTCCCTTGAAGTATAAAAGTGCCGCTCACCGTTTTTCTCTTTCCTCAAAACGGATTTGATCCACGTAAGCTCGTCGGATCTTCGAGGACATACGACGAATTTACTCATTCACATTCCTGTTGAACCGAAAAGAAAAACCGAAGAACCATTTCCTTTTAATTTTTTTCTGCTTTTACGAAGCGAATCAAAGCCCCCATCATTCCCTAAGTACAGAACTAAGTTAAAACGTGGTATCCGTTTTTCCATTCTGCATGTCTTTGGCTTTTCAAAAAATCCAAATCTCACAAATTCATTCGAATTTTATGAAATCAATTCTTTCCATAATATAAACTGAAATAAGTATTTTCTTTAATTCGACATGAATCTGCTGATTTGATTGCAGCCCCAACAGAAAGACTCAAAAATTAATTTCTTCCCTTTCCCTGAGCGATAGAACGTTAGATACAATTTCCACTGTTTTACAAAGATTCCGAACCAAAGGAATTCCAACTTCGTTTAACATTTTAAAGATTCCTAAATTAATTTTTCGACCCTGAAAATACGATGCGGGCGAACTGCTTTCATTATTTGAACATCAATTTAAAAAATAATTATTTTTTTTTACAATACATTGATTGCAGGTTATAAAGAGAATAATTAAAATCTAATTTAAGGATTGGTTCTGGAATATTTTACACACAAAAGAAACTATTTATCACTTGAATTGATCTGAATCTATAGAGTTGTTAATCGAAATAAAAGTAATAACGAATATTCAAAATTTCTTTTACAATTTAAATGTCAATTTCACCTTCGCATATAGAATGATTTCTTTTAATTGAATTTGAATGGACCAAATTGAATTCAAATTAAAAATGAATCTTGTGATTGGAATATGGTGAGTTCGCTGACTTTAATTAGAGATGAGCTTTGGTTTTCTTAACAAATAAACCGAGAAGATACAAAGCGAATAACGGATATGGTGAATATTTTAGATTCAATGTTAAATGAAGAAATCTTATTGAGCTTAATAAGATTTGGAGCGGGCTTTGCCTTAGTCCTGGGAATTGGAAGTTGGATTCGTGCAAGTAGACAAATCGATTATCTGGTTTCGACCGTCTTGGTATTGACGGCGATTTTTCAGTTCGTCGACGAGTCGAGCCTGAGCTGGATCACTCTGCCCTGGCTTCGTAAATTTCTCTTTTTGATCGATATTATCGCATTAGCCGCAAGCGGCACGATCGTATTTTTGATCTCAACAATGATCTTTAAGAAGTTTTCAACCCTTCCCCTCATCTATTATTGGAATCTGTTGGGGCCTTTTATTCTCGCGCTTCCGATCGCTACGTTCTACGAACAACAAGGCACGAAAGAGCTGGAATTCTTCTTATTTGCGGCCGATTTGTATGTTTTCGTCTATTTCGTAATTGCAGTCGCCAATGTGTTCATCGACAAAAAATACGAATCTTCTTCGTTCAGTTTTCGGACGATTCTTACGCTGGTGATCTTGATTTCGCTTTGCATTCCTTTGGAAATCCTCGGGATCGTATTCGAAAACAAGATTCTCGTGCTTCTTTCCAGCGTTCACACCACATTTGCGGTCGTTTTTTATTACTTTCTGACTCTCGTTTATCCGAATCTTCTGGATTTTCTAACGATCGAACCGGGCAAGAATCTGGTAAAACGTTCCCTCCTACACGACGTCGATATCAACGCACTGGAAGAAAAACTCGCCCATATCATCAAGGAAGAAAGAATTTATTTAGATGAAGACATCCGCCTCCCCGACGTTTCGGAAGAACTCGGAATTTCCGTTCATCAGCTTTCCTTCTTTCTGAACAATCATCTCGGAATCAATTTCAACAACTACATCAATCGTTTCCGAGTGGAAGAAGCCAAGTTGATGTTGTTGAACGACCCGGCTCGTTCGGTCGTTTCCGTCGGAATCGCCGTCGGTTTCAATTCCAATTCTTCTTTTTATAAGGCCTTTTTAAAAGAGACGGGAATGTCACCCAAGCAGTTTCGGGAAACTCAACCGAAAGTGATTCACTTCCAGTCTTCACCGGCGGACATTCAATTTAGAAATTAAGAATCCGAAAAAAGGATTGTATACGAAACTTTCGACAAACAAGGGTCATACGGCTTTAACCTTAACCGCACGACCTTTGAGCGTTGATCGTTTATTTCTACGGCTTGTTATGCGATTTTACTTCAGATTAAATTAAATTCTAAAATGGCATATATGATATTTATAATTTTCCTTTTTTAAAATTATATTTACCGATGACCGGCCGGGATCCGGCGGGTTATACTCGATCGAAGAACGCAATGCAAAGATAGAACGATTCTATTGCAAGGGATGATTTCGAATGTTAAATTTCAATACCTTCTCCGAGATTGTATCTTATTTATTTCTTTCCGAGATCCATCTGTTCTACGCACACGCAGCCGGCGTCGGAACGGGAATCGTGATGGCGATCGTAAAACTGTATTCGGGTAAAAGGGACGAATTCAGCAAGGCCTACGGAACGATCCTTCTCAGCGTCAGCATCTTTTTGATGGTGAACAACAAAGTCATCTTCCCGCAGGAATCGGATCCGCGATTGGCAAAAGAACCTCTCTTTTTAGGAATTTATTTCGGTCTCGTTCTGTATGCGTCTTCCGCTGTCCTGATTTGCATTCGATTCATCTTGGATCGCCTGCACAATCCTTGGCTCTACTGCAAACGTTTGGTCGCAATCGTTCCGATCACGATGGGGATCGCATTCTTCGTTCCCGGAACTCTTTTCATTTGTATTTGCGATTCGATCGCGGTTTCGCTGACGCTCTACACGACCGTTTGGTCCATCGCAGAAATTCGATCTTCCGAAAAGCCCCGCGTCTTCTTCAACTTTCCTTTTATCACGTTCACGATTACGGTTTCTTTGATTTTAGACTTGCTCGGAACCGTTCTGCATTCCACGAGAATTCTGATGTTTTCCGAGCTGGTTCCCGGAATTATGATCGCGTATATCACTTTGATCGAGCGGTTTTATCCGATTCTTTTCAGCCGCGCCTATGGAGAATTTAGCAAGGAATTCGTGGATAGCCACTCGTTGGTCGATTCTCCCGTAGAAGATCTGATGGAATCGGAAATGCTTTCCGAAGGTTCCAGAAACATTTTAGAAGGGGTGGAACTGGAGAAGATCGAAGAAAGAATCAATTCCTTTCTTCAAGTGAGAGGTTACGCGGACGAAGAGCTGCGTTTACCGGACTTTGCTTCCTATCTCGGGCTTTCCACGCACCAAGCTTCGTATTATCTCAACAAACACATGTCTATGAAGTTTGCGGACTTCTTGAACATGAATCGGATCGAAGACGTAAAACGAAATCTCAGAAACAAGTCTCATATGAATTTATTGCAGATCGCTTTAGAATGCGGGTTCAATTCCGCTTCTTCCTTTCATCGAGCTTGTGTTAAATTTACGGGAAAGTCTCCGAGAGAATTTCGAAAACTGATCAATTCTCAGAATTGAAAACTCGTTTCGAAACACGGAATCATGAGCGATCCCGTGATTGCGTTGTGTGATTCCTCCGCTTGCAACGAATCAACGAATACAACACGTTAGTTGTCTTCTCTTTGAATCAAACAAAGCGCTTACACGATTTAGTCCTTTTGATCTAAACGAATACGCTTCTTTGCCATTCAATCGACATGGACAAACAAAAGAATTCTTCCCTTTTCAAAGAGGTGTTCTGAATTTTTGGTCCTAAAAAACGATCCAAATTCACGGCTTTGGAAAAATTCATCAGGTTATAACACGGTCGGAAATTCCGTTCTTTTTAGAATAAATTTACGCGTATATAGAAATGACGTTGGATGTCTTGATTCTCTTCTCCGTTTCCGGAAGAAGGAATCGGTTTCGATTTTGAATCCAAGTTGGATCTCGGGAATTTCTCGATTCTTCTTCGGAGAAGAAATCGATTTTCTGAAGAGAAATCGCACGGAAAACATTCCGTTCGTAAATCATCCAACAAGCGGTTCCGATTCTTTTGAGTCATTTTTTTATTTTTGGATCGTTCCTTGAGGGAAGTAGGTAAAAATTTATGAAAGAAAAACATCGATTCAATTCGTTACAGAGTCGGATTCTTACGTTCTTTTTTTGGAAAGGAGATCGGCTCCTTCTGGAACGTCGGCGACTTCTTATCCTTCTTCCTTTGTTCCTGATTCTTTCTGCGGTGAATTGTTTAGGAAATTCCAATTCTTTCAGTTTCAAAGGTTTTTTCGGTCCGATGAATCTTTTTCAATCCCCGACGGATCCGCTTTCTCTCAATTATTCTTTGAGTCCTTATGTTCTTACGAAAGACGCGCCGATCGCACCGATCCAACCCAGCACCGCAGGGTTGATCGAACAATGTTCCGCAAGTCCCGCGCTCCCGGCCGGACTCGCGATCGATAGCAAAACCTGTACGATTTCAGGAACTCCAACGGTCAATCAAGCGGCGACGAATTACACGATCACTGCGAGCAATTCTTCGCAAAGCAAGACAAGTTCTATCCTTATCAGTGTGAATATGAATCCTCCTGCGGCGTTGAATTTCGCGGCGGGTGCGATGGTTTTCACCGCAGGCACTTCTACGTTTGCGCCGATCGTTCCGACCTATTCCGGTACGATTACCGCTTGCACTTCGGACATTCCTCTTCCGACAGGATTGAGCTTAAATGCCTCAAACTGCGGGATTTCCGGAAATCCATCCACCCCTCAAGCCGCGACCAATTATACGATTACAGGTAGCAACGCATTCGGAAGCACCAATACTGTGATTTCCATCGCGGTGAACATGGCGCCTCCTTCCGCTTTGAATTACGCGGGAAGTCCGTATGTCTTTACGGAAAATGTTACGATCACCACCATCACTCCTACGTTTACGGGAACCGTGACCAACTGCGTTTCCGACATTGCATTGCCCACAGGCTTATTTCTGAATAATACGAATTGCCGAATCACCGGAACCCCGAGTGCGACACAACCCGCAACAAACTACGTAATCACTGCGAGCAATCCGTTCGGAAATACGACCTTTACAATCACGATTACCGTAAATTTAGCGCCCCCCTCCGCTTTGAATTTTGCAGGAAGCCCTTATACGTTTACGGAGAATTCTACGATCGCAACGGTAACGCCTACGTTTACGGGAACCGCGACAAACTGCGTTTCCGATATTCCGTTGCCGAACGGTTTAGGAATCAATGCGGCGACTTGTGCGATTTCGGGAACGCCTACGACCACACAGCCTGCAACAACGTATACGATCACCGCCAGCAATCCATTCGGAAGCACCAATACAACGATTTCCATCACGGTAAACTTAGCCCCTCCTTCCGGACTAGGCTATGCGGGAGATCCTTTCGTTTTTACGCAAGGTGCAACCATTACGACGGCGACTCCGACCATTACGGGAACCGTCACGAATTGTACTTCGGATATTGCCTTACCGGCCGGTTTGAATCTGAATACGACGACCTGTGCGATTTCGGGAACTCCAACAACAACGCAAGGTGCGACCATATATGCAATCACCGCTAGCAATACATTCGGAAGCACTACCCGAAACATTTCGATTCAAGTGAACTTGGCCCCTCCTACGGCTCTGAGTTACGCAGGAACGCCTTTCGTTTTTACACAAGGAGTTACAATCACGACCGCAACTCCGTCCGTTACGGGAACCGTCACCGGATGCAGTTCGGATATCGCACTGCCCGCCGGATTAGGACTCAATCCAACCAACTGCGCGTTATCCGGAATGCCGACCGCAACACAAGCAGCTACGACCTACACGATCACTGCGAGCAACGCATTCGGAAGCACCAATACGACGATTTCCATCACGGTCAATTTAGCTCCTCCGACGGGACTTGCTTATTCCGGAAGTCCGTTCACCTTTACGCAAGGAACGGCGATTCCTACGCAAACACCGTCCTTAACCGGAACGATTACAAGCTGTACTTCGGACATCCCATTGCCCGCAGGACTCGGACTCAATGCAACAACATGCGCGTTATCCGGAACGCCTACCGCAGCACAAACCGCTACGACCTATACGATCACTGCGAGCAACGCATTCGGAAGCACCAATACGACGATTTCCATCACGGTCAACATTCCTCCTCCCGCTTCGCTGAACTATGCGGGAAGTCCGTATGTTCTTTTTAGAGGAACGGCCACAACGGCAACTCCGACGTTCACGGGAACCGTAACCAGTTGCACTTCCGATATCACTTTGCCCGCGGGGCTTTCCATCAACGCGACCACCTGTGCGATTTCAGGAACACCGACTTCGTTTCAGTTGGCAACGGCTTACACGATCACTGCGAGCAATTCCTCCGGAAGCACGACCGCGAATGTCAATATCATGATCTTCGGAACGGCGCCTCTCAAAACGATGCAAGTCAATTGTTGGGATTCTTCGGGAACATTGGATGCAACCTGCACTTTAGCAAGCTCGGCGGGACAGGACGGAAAACTTCAGAAAGGAGTCAATCCTGCTTTCTCCATATTGACTGTAAACGGAAACGAATATATGACACTCGATGCAAACACCGGTCTCTATTGGAAAACCTGTCATCAAGGTAGAACCAATGCGGATTGTTTAGGTGGCGCTAATAGTTATCTCAACCTGACAGGTGCAATCAACTCGTGTTTGGCGTTAAACACCCTTAATTCAGGCGCGGGATATGCGAATCGAAACAACTGGCGACTTCCAACAATCTCGGAAATCGAAACGTTAGTCGACTTCAATGCGGCAGCCTCTCCTCGCACCTTTACGACCGCCTTTCCGAATGCGAGCGGAAGTTATTACTACTGGAGTTCCACTCCGTATCTCCCGGACCCGACCAGGTCTTTGGTGCTATTTTTTTCAGACGGAGGAACGACCTGGACGGACAGCTCGTTTGCTGGATCTCTGGCCCGCTGCGTTTCTCCGTAAAAAGGTAAGAATAGTATGAAATTCAAAAATATGAAGATTCCGTGTTTGCTGAAAAGAATCCTGAATCCGGTTCGAGAACCGAAACCTCAAAGAACGAACGCAAAGGAGACAGTCATGAGTTTGCAACAAATTCAAAATAAAATAAAAATGTGGAATTCTGTATTTATTTGGGGAATCATCTCCATCCTATATGCCACGACAGTTTCCTTGTCTGCTGCACCCTTTGTGGATAACAACGACGGAACGATCACTGACATCGGGAAGGGTCTCATTTGGCAGAAATGTACAAACAACTTATCGGGAACCTCTTGCGGAACTGGAGGAACGAATCAATTAACCTGGGCCAATGCGCTCACTTATTGCAACGGCCTTTCTTTAACAGGAAGAACCTGGCGGCTTCCATCGGTGACAGAATTGAGAAGTATCTTGGATCATTCTGTCGGGGCGTCTCCGGTGATCAATGGAACGTATTTTCCAGCAACGCCATCACAGTATTTTTGGACTTCGACCACGTATAGGCTGAATGCCACAAACGCTTGGGCGATCAACTTCCAATCTGGGTTTACCTCCGGCAGCGCTTCCAAAACAAGCACCTATTATGTTCGTTGCGTGACTTCGCCTCCGTAAAAAGATGAATGGGCGATATTATAATAGGAAAAACTTTCGGGCGTTCCCGCTGCGCGGTCGGGCTCTCCGCTCCAGTCAATCAATCGCGAATCGGGACGTCGCTTCATAAGCAATGGGTAAAACCGATTGATTGACTCCGCTTCGATCCCTAACGCAGGGCTTTTCGCCGTAATCGATGCGTGAACTGAATTAAGGAAAAAACTGAAAATCAAGATCTTCCACTCCAAAATCTCCAGTTCGCATTAAAAAATCTGATCATTCCGCTTAAAATAAATGCCGAAATGGCATGAAGTAAACTATTTGTCCATTTTTTAGTTTACTTATACTCCCTTTTCAGAGACATGGCTCATAGAAGCATTCCTTAAGAAGCGAACTAAATCACTTCGGTTTAGAATGATTCAAATTATACAACGATACTCGGATTCAAAATGAAATCATTTCGTATTAGCAAAACAGCATCTTTGCAAATCATCGAGCTGTTCAACCGATACTTTGCAAATACGAATCGATTCTTGAATTATAGATTCAACCTACCGTTTCAAGTTCGAAACAAGGAAATTCAAAAACACGATCTTCCACTAAGCGAAAAAACAAGCCGAATCGAAACAACCCGGAAGTTATTAAAGAGCCTCCTATTTGAAAATTTAAAATTCGAATCCGCAAATAGAGAGCTCTTAGCTTATGAATACTCAAATCCAGAATTTCTTAATTACCGTTTATAACTCGAAATTAAGATCAAGGTTCGAACATCCCTCGGTTTTGAAATCCGATCTGCAAGCGTGTATCGAGAAGAATATTTTCTCCGCATTTATTTTGTTTTTCGGAGCCTACCTCGTGTTATGGAACGGAATCGTTTCCGATGCGTTCGATACGGGAGCTTTCCCTAAACTCAAATGGATCGCATTGATCTATGGAACCGGAATCTATTCTTTTTTATTGCTTCGAATGACGATCCGAAACGTTCTTCAAAACCCGGTTCCGTGTAAGACCGTTCTCCGGAACGCGGGGGGCGCGGGCGCTCTTTCATTCATCTTTTTGATTTATTTCGAAGAACCTGCACCTCTTCTAATCACCGGAGAACTCGCTTGCTTGAGTATTTGTTCGTTTACAGCCGTTGAAACCGGTCTGTTTTTCAAAAAAACCGATTCAAATCGAAAAAATCCGTATCTGATCGCGATTCCGGTCGGCTTCAGCGTGGGCATTCTGGGAAATTTAATCGGAATTGCATTTTACAACACAAACTGGAACAGTATTTCATACTATACTCAAATACTTCTCGTTTCGATTCTATACTTCGTCAAAAGAAATACCGCAAACCGGGATCAGAGACAATCTGACTTCAAAGAGTTTACCGAAAACGAGGAGATCGAAGAGATTGCCGATCAACCGTCAACGTTAAACGAGGACGATCCTCAGAACGATCGAATCGAAGAAAAGAATCTTCTCAAAGAGGACGATCTCAAACGCGCAGAGGAAAGATTGAGCGCGTTTATAGAAGCGAAATTATACGCGGACGACAGCATCCGATTGATCGATCTTTCCGCGTATCTGGGCATCAGTCTTCATCAAGCTTCTTTTTATTTGAACAATTATAAGAACACCGGCTTTTCCGATTTTATCAATCGCAATCGTATGAATGATGCCGTGCGTCTTCTCTCGGAAAAACAAAACATGAATCTCTTGGACATCGCGTTCGAATGCGGATTCAACTCCTACACCTCCTTTCACCGAGCGTGTAAAAAGTGGACCGGAGATTCTCCAAAGGGACTTAAAAAGAAAGCTCTCCTTTAAGAAATCGGCAAACGTCCCTTTCGGTTTTTCCCGAATTCCCGAAAAACCGAAACGTTGACAAAAGATTCCGCGTCCAATCAATAGAACACACGCACATACGATCCCCGATATGATTGAAAGAATTTTAGAAAGAACGACAAGGCTTTTTTTATCCGCCGGTTTTGCCAAAACGAACACGGATGAAATCGCCAAACATATAGGGATCAGCAAACGTACTCTCTATCGATATTACGACGCGAAAGAAAAATTGATCAGCGCCGTTTTCGATTTCATAAAGGACAAAATCAAAAGCCAGCACGAAGCCATCATCGCCGATAAGTCAAAAAGTCCGAGTCAAAGACTGCGCGAAATCCTGTTTATCGTTTCGGAATTAGGTTCGAAGATGGGGAAACCCTTCGCAAGGGACATTCAAAATCTCCGCCCCGACCTTTACTCCATGATGCAGGAATACCGCCGGGACCGGATGAGACGACTCGCCGATTTAATCCGGGAAGGTCAGGAAATCGGAGAATTCAGAAAGGATATCAATCGGGAACTTACGATCGATATCTTAGTCGCCGCCTTGGACGGAATCATCAATCCCACGTATTTAACCCAAACCAACCATTCGATCGCAAGCGCCTTCGAAAGTATTTTCAATATGTTTCTGCAGGGAATCGAATGCAGGAGCGAAAACATTCCTTTGACAAATCCCCAGGCGCTCCCGCTCGATCCGCATTCCGGAATCTTCTTGTTTCAAGTCATGCACTTTGACGATTACGAAGAAAAAGAACCCGACTCGATCGCACCTCTTCTCACGAAAGAAAACAAAAAAAAATCTACCTGGCTAATGAATGCAAATTAGCCAAATAGATTCAGTGCTTTGTTTATGGAGATATAGGAGCGAATCGATTGAATGGTTTTCTTTCAATGGAACGTTATTCTTCTTTTATTGTACTATAAGTTTGATTTCAAATCTCCCCTAGTTATAAATTGAATTTAAGAATTAAAGAATGACAATTCTGGACTGATTCTTTTCGTTGCATTCAATTTTCGCTTTTAGAGGGGACCCGTTTCAAAGGCGAACAGACCCGCTTTCGCTTTTTCCAAGCAATGTCCGAAGTTATACAAAAAATTGTTCAATGAAAATGTAGGTTTCTTCTTATCGAAATAAGTAGGAAGTAGTCGCTATTGTGGGACGTGGATCGGAGGAATGGAGAGGAGATTGAAAACGAAAACTCTCTAAAATTATCTATCTGGCCCGTTGTTGCGAACGGAACCAGATAGACGAGTGCAATAGAGTGAGTTCCCTTCTACACTGAATAGTATAACAGATCTAAAATTGAGGTCCCTTCAAAATATAAAATGAATATAAGAAATTACTTTCGCTCTGATTTTTTATAAATCATAATTCGAATTCGCGGATCAAAGAGTCCAGTTCCAACTCTTTTTTCAAATCCTCGAAATTCATAATCGGGTCCACGTCCCGTAGTCTAGTGGAATTCAGAATCCAATTGTAAACTTTCCGTTCACTCGTCATGATAAAGTAGCGGACAAAGCGTTCCGAAATGCCGTGCAAGATGTTCGTAAAGGCTCTTACGAATTCGGAATCGGGATTTTTTACTCCTCGAATATCGATAATCAACATCCCGTCCAATTCGTGGAAAATAGAGTTCAATTTAGCGGGCATCCCTCTCAAAGTTTCATGATTCACGACGCCGGAAAATTCGATAATCAGAAGTTTATAACAAACCGTATTGACTTGTAGATTTTTTAATCCGTAATCGATTGCAATTGTCTGGCTCATATAAAACTCCGAAACAGGAAACGAAGTTCTTTAGAATTCAATAGCTCGAAAGAACCTCTTTGCTTCTAAAAACTATAACAAATCGGATTTCAAAAAGCCGTTCAGCTTATAGTTTGAGGAATAAAAGAAAAATCTGAATGATAGATCGACTTCTCTTCAATGAGAAGAAACGGTTGCGGTCATTTTGGGATCAAAGATGCAAACTCGATTTCTTCCGGAAGATTTTGCGCGATACAAGGCTTGATCCGCGTTCGCAAACGCTTCTTCCAAGTTTCTCTTTCCTTGCGAAATTCCGATACTCAGAGTCACCGGCTTTCCATCTTCTAGGTGGATTCGATTCTCCACTTCTTTGCGTAAGTTCTCCGCGATGTTCACCGAGTCCTCTTGGGTTGCACCGAATAAAAAGACAGCGAATTCTTCCCCGCCCCAGCGGCAAACGGCGTCGCTTTGTCGTATGGAATCGTTCAAAACCTGTGCGACTTTCACGAGCGTTTTGTCCCCCGTCTCATGGCCGAATTTATCGTTCACTTGTTTGAAATGATCGATGTCCACCATCAAGATCGTCCAATCCTGCTTTCCGTTACGGCTTTGACGGTTTCCGATCGCAAGAGATTTCTGCGTTAATTTCAAGAAACCCCTGCGATTCCAAATGCCGGTCAACGGGTCGGTATGAATCAACGCGGAAACCTGATTCATCGAAGAGCGCAATTTGATATAAAGGATCAACACGATGGAAAACGTGAAAACGAGCGCCCAAAACGGCAGAAGGTTTTTCAGTATGTAAAGAATATATTCAAAAATCTTAATTTCATGAACGAGCCACATCTCGTTGTTTTTAATCTGAAATCCGATCCAAAAACTGCCGTCTTTGATAAAGAACGATTCTTCGGGGGTCATAATCAGGGACGCGACGTTTACCGGCAGGCGATCGTTCAGATTGAACGGACCGGGTTTTGCCACGATCTTTCCGTTTTCATCGATGAGCATGCTTTCTCCGATACAATCCCCGCTTTCTAAAATTCTCCGCATCGCGTCCAAACCGATATCGATCGACGCTACTCCTAAAAATTTCCCCTTTACATACACGGGCTCCGCTACCGTGATCATCAACCCCTTTCCGGCAAGATCCTCGTAAAGATCGGTGATGATCTGACGTCCTTGCGGGTTGGCCTGCGGATTCGCCTGAGTCCAGAAAGGGCCGGTGTAGAGATCGTCCGTGAAATAATAATTTTCGTCTTTGAACTTAGGAGTGATGTAAAGAAATTTCTGCGCGGACAAATAATAAGCCCATACGACTTCGCTTTGTTTTTCGGTGAGGGATTCGAATTGTCCTCTTAAACTCAGCGCAGCTTCGATTTCCTTTAAAAGCTCCGGTTCGACCTTTGTGATCGATCCGACCGCTGTGAGAGTGCCCGCGTCCGCGCCGTCGATCAGCTCGCGGCTTACATTGGGAATTCCGAATCGATTCAGATTCGGATATGCTTTTAATTTTTTCAGCAAACCCGGATTAGCGGGCGCATCCTCATTGAAGTTGAGGTAATCCGCAATCGACAAGCCGAGTGCCCTTGTCTGCGATCCTACTCTACGGATATAATCGTTCATCACGCGGGTTCTCATGCCTACGATTCGATCGATTTCTTTCTCCATTCTAAGATTTTCGTAGATGAGAAATAAGAACATCAGAATCAAAATCACGGTTAAGAGAGAGAAGATGATTCGTTTCTTGATTCTTACTTTTTCGACTTGTACACCGATACGATTCATTAGCTGCAATGGATTCACCTCGAAAACGGAACCGTCTAACCGTTGGACCGTTCTCAAGTCCGATACTAACAACTCTTTTCAAAAATAAATCCAAAATCTTTTTCAGCACTTCTCAAAATAAAATTTGAGAATCAATTCTTTAAATTGTAGAAGATATGAATCTTTAGATGTTTTTCTTCCAAGCAGATTGACAAAAAGTTCTTCAGATTTGACAAAAACGAAACCATTCGGAGTTTCGAGAAGCGTTTTAAACATGAAATTCAGTAAGCCAACGGATCGCATGATCACTTTCCATGCGTTCCATAACAAAAAGAATTTTTCCGCACTGTGATTGGATTCAAAGAAGATTTCGGTTTAGCAAAAGAAATAATTTCATCTTATAATAAGGAAGGATAAGAAGTGAAAAACGGTCGAAGAAAAATTCGAGAGTGCGCGCACCTCCGTTTAGCAAACGAATTCAATTTTTATAATATATCAATCAAACATGGACGATTCAGATCAAATCGGTCACGGTTTCAAATACGCAGACTTTATTTCTTCCGGAAGTTTTGGCCTGGTACAAGGCTTGATCGGCGTGGGTAAACGCTTCCTCCAAACCGCTTCTGCCTCCCCTTCCTTCCGAAATACCGATGCTCAGCGTTACGGCCTTCCCATCCTGCAGAAAGACTTTGTTTTCCACTTCCTTGCGGAGATGTTCGGCGATATTCACGGAATCTTCCGGATTGGCTCCGAATAAAAACACGGCAAATTCTTCCCCGCCCCAACGACAGAGCGCATCGCTCTGTCGAATGCAGGTTCCGAGCACTTGCGCGACTTTGACGAGAATTCGATCCCCCGTATCGTGCCCGAATTGATCGTTCACTTGTTTAAAGTGATCGATGTCGATCATCAGAATGGTCCAGTTTTGTCCGTGACGGTTGCTGATCGCGAGCGCCTTTTGCGTCAGCTTTAAAAAACCGCGGCGGTTCGCAATTCCCGTCAACGGATCGGTGTGAATCAGTTGTGAAACCTGCTCCATCGAGGATTTCAACTTTATATAAAGAATGAGTACGATCCCGAGCGCGCAGACAAGTCCCCAGAACGGCAACAAACCCGTAACGATCGAGAGAAGAAACCAAATCGCGGAAATCCGATGTATTAAACGGACATCGCCTTCTTTGATATCAAAGAAGACCCAGTAATTTCCGCTCTGCAGAAAAAACTTTTCCGAAGGACCGTTCGGAACTTGAATCAACGAATCGTTCAAATCGATCGGAGCCACCTTGGCGATGATCCGATCGTTTTCATCGATCAGAATGCTTTCTCCGATACAATCCCCCACTTCCAAAATTCTCCGCATCGCATCCAAACCTATGTCGATCGAAACAACCCCGAGAAAACGATCCCGAAAATACACGGGCTCGGAGACTGTGATCATCAAACCTTGATCGATGATATCGTTGTATAATCCGGTAATGACCTGTCTGCGATCCGGATTGGCCTCGGGGTTCGCTTGCACCCAAAACGGCCTTTGATACAAACCGTCGTTGAATACGTCTTTGTACACGCTGCCCTTGGGCGCGTAATACATAAATCCTTGTGCGGATAAATAATAAGCCCATATAAATTCGCTTTTTGTTTCTACAAGCGTGTCGAATTGTCCTTTCAAACTCAAAGCGGCTTCCGCTTCTTTTAAAAGAAAGGGCGTGATCTGTTTGGAATACTGCGGCACCCGGGATGTCTGTAAGGATTCCTTTACGGGCTCGGGGGAATTCTTCGTATCGCGATTTTCAATTCCGAACAATTTCAAACTCGGAAAGTTGCGAAACTTTCGAAGAGACGATGCGCTCGGAGTTTCATCCGAATCGTAAATCATTGCGTTTGAGATCGACAAACCCAAGGCTCGGGTTTGATTGCTGACTCTGCGAATGTAATCCTGCGTCACTCTCGCTCGCATCCAAACGACCCGATGAATTTCTTCCTGTTTCTTTTTTGCTTCGTAAACAAACGTGCCTATGATTAAAACGGGGCTGATCGTCAAAACCAGAAGAATCGTTCTTCGTTGAATTTTCTTTTCGCTCTGATGTACGTTCATGCTTAGAATCGCTCGTATTTCCCGAGTGCAGAATCAGTAGGAAATTGATTCTACGCAAATGTTTATTTAATTTTAGACAGTTTGGATTGTATGATTCTATATTTTAAGAAGGGAGGGAACAAAGGACCCGAAAGAACAAGGGGAAGAATGATAAAATGATACCTTTTCAAAAGGATGACATTTCTCAAGAAACTGAGCGGATCTTGCTCGGAGAGGGTTGTTTTTACGGAAACGAGTGCGGCTGAATTCTCAAAAGTTATTTAGAAAGAATTCATTTCGATAATTTGAAACTCAATTTAGACACAAATAAGAAGTTAATTCGAATAGCAAAAAGAAGAGGGAAAACTTTAAATCGAATTATAAAAGAAGAACGAAAAGATTCTTGGATTGGATCGAAGTCTACGTCGTTTTCCGCAAGCAAGCTGAACGTTGCCGCTTGCGGAACCGCGATTCGATTAAGGGGTTGCGAGTTTCTTTTTAGCCAAGTCCAAAACGATTCGAAATTGTTCCGGCGTCATTTTGCTCTGAGCGCCTAACTGCGAATTTTCCAAATCGCTGTGTTCATGGCTGTAAGGTACATTCGATTTTTGTAAATCGGCGGGTGTGATGTAAATCGTTTTGTTTCCTTTGGTTACGGCTAAGTAATCGGAATCGTTGATCTTTTTGGAATGACTCTGCATATTTTCCAATTCGATCTGACCTTCACAATGACAGGTGAACGTCATATCCTCGTAGATCGAAGTATAAAATTTGGTTCCTCGCACTCCCGCGGTCGTAGTCGGCGTATGAAGACTCATCCGATCGGTCTTAAGAAGTTTGTTTGCAAGAATCCAAGAACTTCCTTTGTTCTGAAGAAACGACTTCTCGTCGGCGTCCGCCTTGACTTGAAACTCGGAATCCGATTCGATTTCGATCACGTAAGAATTCTCCCCAAATACTAGCGTGGCGACCGATTGATGTCCGGTTACGATCGTATCTCCGGCTTCGATCACTTGCGAAACGGAGGCCTTGCGTTTTTGATCCCCTCTCTGAACGCTCACATCGCCCTTGATGAATGTGATCGCGCCTTTGTGCGGATCGGTTTGTTTTTTTCCGCAAGCGGCCGAGAACGCGGCGATACAAACCGCAAAGAACAACATCTCGATTCTTTTCATAAATTCTCCCATAGATAAAGTCAGGTTTTGAAATCGAACTTCAAACAATGTTCTCGGATTGTGAAAAGGCAAACGAAATATTTTCGAACGGATTCGTGAATTCTATTTTGCGGAATCGAATTATAATCGAATCTTAAATTTACCGGGAAGAAAGTCTGTTTTTCCGGTAGAGCGCGGGCGACAGGCCCGTGGCTTTTAAGAATTGAGAGTTGAACGCAGATTTGGAATTGAATCCCACTTCGAATCCGATATCCAACACGGCCTTCTGGGGTTCTTCGAGCAAAAGCCGGCACGCTTCCTGAACGCGATAATGATTGATGAGTTCGTAAAAACTCATTCTCTGAACCTCGTTGAGATAACGGGACGTCTGATGCAGACTCAAACCGAGGCCCGCCGCAAGATCGATCAGTCTCAATTCTCCGTCCCGATAAAAAGCCCGGCTTTCCATCATCTCCTTGAGCTTCAGATCGGCTTGCAGAATTTCTTCGCTTAACAAAACGGTGTTTTGATACTTGGAACTTTGGATCGCTACGGTCATCTCGTTGAAAAACGCGGGGTGATTCTCCCGCAGCACGAACATCAGAAGAACGACCCAAACGATGCAGGAGGCCCCCGTTTTAAACAGAAGTTCGTTTTTCAAAAAGAAGGCCGAGCCGATGAGGACGTTCGCCAATACGGGCAAAAGAAGAATGATCCACACGAGTTTCAATTCGTAGATCTCGTATTTGCGGCTGATCCGCAGATAAACGCGCAGACAAAGAATGGAATATAAGGAAACTTGAATGCAGGCAAGGAAAGTCGCGAGATGAATCGGGTCCCATTGAAATCTGCGGAAGCTGTTCGAAACCGCCTCTTTCAAAACGTCCGGTCCCTGCAAAAAATACGCGATCTCGAAAACCGCGAATACGACCGCGGGTATAAAATGAAACCAGTATCTGGCTCCGATTTCCCGAAAAGAAATCCTTCCTTCGGAGATTTTATGGAGATGGGATTTTACGTAAACATACACGAGCGGACCTACGAGCGTGATTCCCGTAAATAAAAAACAGAATAGATACGGAATCGCAAGCAGCGAAGGTTCGAAATACCAGGCATAACGAAGTAAAATGCTTCCGGTAAGACATTGAATGAGGATCAAAGTCGGATTGATCGGAGTTTTTTTGATCGATTCCAAAATCGAATAGAAGAAGGCGTTCGCCGCTCCGAAGTAAATAAAGAATGTCAGACTCGAATTCAGATATTCCATCGTTTTGATTCCGTTTCGTTTTCAAATTCTTCCCGAATGATTCGCGTTTCAACGACCTATCCGATAGGATCGCACGGCCCAACCGATCGGGAAGGTCGATGCTTCTTCCCGGATGGTTTATAGTTTCGAACATGAAACGCAAAACACATCCTCTCGCAGTCGTACATCTCAAAGGAACCCAGGAAGAAATGGGACGTCAGTTCGGTGAAATCATGAAGAACATCGGAGAGTTCGAACCGATCTTCGATTTTTATCCGGTCATGGCGCGCAACTTACTCTTAGGAAGCCTTCCCCGCGACAAACGCAACTTTCCCGCAAAAGGATTCCTATCCATGTATCTCAAGTTCTCGCAGAATCAAATGAGAAAACGCAGGCCGGAAGAATTTTCTAAACGGACAATCGCCGCGTTGCAAGCCGCGGGTAAAACGGCCAAGATCGAGAAGGATCTGTTCACGATGGATGCGTTTCAAAACTCGGTGGGACTTTTAGGCGCGATCCAGATGTTGCCCGAACTCGCTCACTTCGGCGGATTCGGTAAATCTCAATTGGTTCCCGCTTGCACGAGCGCTGCAGTCTGGGGAAGTCACAGCAAGGACGGAATGTTATATCACGCCCGCAACTTCGACTTTCCGGGAGTCGACGTATGGGATTTACGACCCGTGGTGGTTTTTTGCACTCCCACTAACGGCCTTCGATACGGATACGTCACTTGCAGAGGAGCGGACGCTCCCGGAATCACGGCGTTCAACGAAGCGGGATTGACTCTTTCGTTTCACACCCGCTTTCATAAAAAGATCGGATCCAAGGGTTTGGGAGTGATCGACTTCGGGCATAAGATCATTTCCGAAGCGCATAACATCGATGAGGCGGTCGAGATCGCGAGAAAACACAAAATCAACTCCACGTGGGGAGCGATCGTTACGAGTTTCCGGGACAAAGGTTCGAAGGCCGCCGTCATCGAAACCAACTTCGGCGATATGGACGTTACGTATTCCCAAGCGGGTTCGGAATCCTTCGTAAACACCAATCACTATTTGAGTCCGCGTCTGCAAAACGGAGAGATCTTGGCTTCTCCTGTTTTTTACAATCACACTCTCGGAAGATACAAACGCGCGCACCAAATTCTCGCCGCAAGCCGTTCCAAAGGAACGAGCGCAAAGGATCTGCAGAATTTGTTAAACGATACGGTTGATCCGAGCAGCGGAGAATTCCGAGTCATGGGTTCCACGATACGGCAAATCACTTCTGTTAAATCGGTGGTGATGAGTCCGGAAGCGCAAAAACTTTATATCTCGGTCGGGGCCGCGCCGACGGGAGAAGGACCGTATCTCGAGATTCCCATCGTCTGGGAGAACGCACCCGGTTATTCGATCGTCGATCCGAGCGTCGACCTCAGCGGAAAAAAATCGAAAACAAAGAAGAATCAAACTTCTTCTACGCAAGGAACCGCCATCGAACTTTATAAAGAAGCGATGTTGATCAACGACAATCCGCAGTTAGGCGGAATCCCCGAGATGTTCGATCAACTGCAGCAGGCAAAGAAACTTCTGCAGAAAGATCCGGCGCTTTCCTTTTTACAAGCGATACTCAAATTGGAAACGGGAGAATGGAATGAAGCGATCCGTCTTTTAGAGGAATCGGCCGCGTACGAATCCGGGCCGTTCCGAAAGAACCAGGCTCATCTTTGGCTCGCACGCACCCAATCCGCGATCGGAAAGAAAAAAACGGCGGATCACTATTACGAAAAGGTAATGAACGGCCCGAACACGACGGACGGTTTGATTTGGAAAAAGAAAGCCGCCGAGGACAAAGGCGGTTATTCCAAACGAAAATTGAAACAAGTTTCTCCGAATTTTCTGTTGGTCGACGTGAACGAGCTCTGAAGAAAACGAAGAATTGCTTTTCCAAAAAAAGACGCTTGTGATTCTTTCCAAATAAGAATCACAAAGAACGGTCCGTCGAACGCGGATCGTTCTTTGTTTCATGAGGGAAGTCGCGTATGAATTTGGAAGAAGCAAAGAATTTCTGTGTTCGCTGGTTGTCCGCTTGGACCGGCAATCGGCCGGAACATCTTCTCACTTTTTATGCAGACGACGCGTTTTATTCCGATCCGACCGCAAAGAAAGGATTCCAAGGTCACGGAAAACTTCTTCCCTACTTTAAGATTTTACTTCGGAATAATCCGAACTGGGTTTGGACTCACGAAGAAATCATTCCGAACGAGAAAGGATTCGTTTTAAAATGGAAAGCGGTGATTCCCGTTCGGGATACGGAAGTGATCGAATACGGAATGGACATCGTGGAAGTGGAAAACGAAAAGATCACACGCAACGAAGTGTATTTCGACACGAGAAAGTTGATGGAAACGATTCAGAATCGCTGAAAGAAAGTTACGATCCTTCCGCCCAGCGTTCTCTTACTTCGAGAAGTTTCGGCATCACTTCCAAAAAGATCGGAATCAAACTCGGATCAAAGTGTTTGCCGGATTCTTTTTGGATGTAATCGATCGCTTCCGAAATTTCCCAAGCTTTCTTATACGGTCTTTGCGTCGTGAGCGCGTCGAAAACGTCGGCTAACGCGACGATACGAGCTTCGATCGGAATCGCTTCTCCCTTTAATCCGCTCGGATATCCGGAGCCGTCCCATTTTTCATGATGATTCAATGCGATCGTCTTTGCCAATTGCAACAATCTGGAATCGTGATCTCCGATGATCTCGGCTCCGATGGTGGGATGTTTTTTCATCACTTCCCATTCTTCCGGATCGAGCTTTCCTTGTTTTTGTAATATATTATCCGGAATTCCGATCTTTCCGATATCGTGCATCGGAGAAGCGTGCAGCAGGTCCTCCGCGCAATCGGGAGAAAAGCCCGCAGCCAACCCGATGATGCGGGAATAATGACTCATACGAATTACGTGAAGACCCGTTTCATTGTCCTTGTATTCGGCGGCGAGTCCGAGTCTTTGAATGATTTGCAAACGCGTTTCCCGAAGCTCTTCGGTTCGAACCAAGGAAAGATGCGTTTTGACTCTCGCCTTTACGATCGCGGGACTGATCGGTTTCGTGATATAATCCACCGCGCCCGAATCGAACCCGTCCGCTTCGTCCTCTTCGTCCGCCATCGCGGTTACGAAGATGATGGGAATTCTAGAAGTGGAAGGTTCGGCTCTGAGAATTCTACAGGTTTCATGACCTGTCATGCCGGGCATCATCACATCCAGAAGAATGATGTTCGGCTTTTCGGATTTGGCGAGTTCGATCCCTTTGTAACCGTCCTTCGCAAAATACAACCGATAATCCGCGCTCAGGATCTGTTTCAACACCTGAAGATTCGCCGCTTCGTCGTCTATGATCAGAATTTTGGCCTGTGAATTCGTAACTATGCTCATTTAACTTTCAATTCCCGGAATATTCAAAAAAGATGAAAATTCAAATAACCTCGACCGCGCCTCTTCGAATTCGAACTGATTGACGTTGGAAAGGAATCTTTCGATCCACTCCTCCTCCACTTTTCCGGTGATCAAGGTCAACAGTTCGTTGATATGCGATTCTTCGATCGTTCCTCTTTGAAACGCGTTTAGAATTTCCGGGAACAGAATTTTGATTCTTTCCTTATCGGATTCGCTGGGCGAGATCAACGCGGAAACTTTCGTTTCTTTCTTGGAACCGGAAACCCCGTTCAGCTGAAGAACCGAAGCGAGTTCGCTTAACAATTCGGGGAGATCGATCGGCTTTGCGACGAACCCGTCCATCCCCGCCTCTTTCGCCGCGTCCCGATCCTCCTGAAACACGCTCGCGGTCAAAGCGATGATCGGAGTTCTTTTTACGTTCTCCTGCATTTCATGAAAGCGGATGATTCTTGCGGTTTCCAAACCGTCGATCCCCGGCATTTGGACGTCCATAAAGATCACGTCGAAGGTTTCTTCCGAGTATTTGCGGACCGCGTCCTCTCCTCTATAAACGACGGAAACGGTATGACCTTCTTTCGTTAAAAGAAGTTTGAGGAGTTCCGTGTTCTTTTCCATGTCGTCCACGACGAGAATCTTGAGTTTCGGATATTGATAATCGAACAGCTTTTCCTTGTGCGAATCGATCCTCGTATTGGGAACCAAAGGAAGCCGAACGTGGAATACGCTTCCTTTTCCGAACTCGCTTTCCACCCAGATCTCGCCCTTCATCAGATCCGTTAATTGTTTACAAATCGTCGTTCCCAATCCGGTCCCGCCGTAACGTCTCGTGGTCGAAATGTCCGCTTGCGTAAACGGATCGAAGATCTTATCCAGTCTGTCGGCCCGGATTCCGATTCCGGTATCCTTTACGGAAAAATGTATATAAGAATCCTCTAAATCGATTCGGAAAACGACCTTGCCTATATCGGTGAACTTGATTGCGTTCCCGATCAGGTTGGTGAGAATCTGACGGATTCTCAAGGAATCTCCGATGAAAAATTCGTTCAGATTCGGATCGCGGATCACTTCGAACTCGAGATTCTTCTTGCGCGCGTTTAAACCGAAGATGGATTTCAATTCGCTTATCAATTTAAAAAGAGAGAACGTGTTGTTTTCCAGTTCCACCGCGCCTTTTTCGAGTTTGGCGGTGTTGAGAATGTCGTTTAACAAACGCAACAGGGATTTGGCGGAGCCTTTGATGATTTCAAGATGACTGACTTGATCCTTCTTCAATTCTCCCGAAAGAAGGACTTCCGTAAAGCCGATGATCGAATTCATAGGAGTTCTGATCTCATGACTCATGTTGGCGAGAAAGGAAGTTTTCGTAAGCGCGGCGAGTTCCGCTTTTTCCATGGATCTTCGTAGTTCTTCCTCCATGTTTCTTCGTTCGGTGATGTCCAAAATCACGCCGTCTAAAAAGAGGACTTCCCCGTTGCCTCCGAAGATGGCGCTGCCGTGGCCCCAGCACCATTTGACGTTTCCGTTTTTATCGAGGATACGGTATTCTAAAACGAAGGCCTTTTTCTTTTCGACCGCTTCCTGCACGATCTCGCCGATGCGTTCGCGGTCTTCCGGAACGATCAAATCGACGAAGTATCGTTTCGGATTCGGTTCCATAAAATCGCTGACCGGATAACCGGTTAACGTTTCCACCGCTTCGCTCAAAAAGACGATGGTCCATTTATCGTTCAATAAACAACGATACGTGACGCCTGGAATGTTTTCGATGAGGGAACGTTTTTGAAGTTCGCTTTGTTTCAGAGCGGTCTCGATCATCTTCTGTTCGCTGATGTCCGTGACGAAGCAGACGAGAATATCCTCGTTCGGAAGTTTCGCATAACCTACCGCGAGACGGATCGGGAAACGTCCACCGCTCTTTGTGAACCCGAAAGACTCCTGCCCCGTGCCGATGAATTTTCCGAGAAGTCGCTTATCAATCCAGTCTTCCTCTTTGTTTCCGAGCGCTTCCGGAATGAGAAGCTGGATGTTCTTACCGATCACTTCTTCGCTTTGGTAACCGAAGATCTTTTCGGCGGAATTGTTGAAATCGAGAATGCGGCCTTCCCTGTTGAGAGTAAACACTCCGTCGACAGCGGTCGTAACGATCGCTCTCATTCGGGTTTCGCTCGTGCGGAGGTTGTTGACCAGTTTTCTATAACGAATGAACGCATTTACAGCAAACGTAAACGCGGTGAACGTAATCGTAGTGATTGAAACGGCCAACGCCAAAAAAGTAGGATTGGAAGATCCGGTGGTAAAAGAAGCGTCCGGAGTTCCGATGAATCGCGCAGCGAACATTCCCGTATAATGCATACCGGAAATCGCAAGCCCCATCACGGAACCAGCGAACAACGTGGTAACATTTCGGCTTAATTTTAAATTGGATAAACCGAAACGGACCCAAAGGGAAAGAATCGCGAGAATCACCGCGACTAAGATTGAAAGTGAGAAGAACACTGGATCGTAACGCAGTAAAACATCGGTTCTCATCGCGGCCATTCCGGTATAATGCATGGCGCCGATACCCGAACCTACCAACACGCCGCCGACAACCAATTCCACCCAGTGAATCTTGGGACGCGCCACATACGCAAGAGCGATCATAGAAGCGACGAAACTCGGAATCATCGAAACGATGGTAAGAGTTTTGTCATACGAAACGGTCGTACAAAGTTGAAAGGATAGCATCCCGATAAAATGCATCGCCCAAACTCCGCAACCGAGCGCGAGGCTTCCGGCAAAAAGAATCAGAAACTTACTTCCTTTGCTCGAAGACTCGGGGCCGATTTGACCGACCATCTGAAGCGCGATAGAGGATGAAAAAATCGAAACAAGAACGGAAAGAACGATCAGCGCCGGATCGTAGGAACTGGGAAGGAAGGGAGCGGATTTATCGAATAGAAAAAAATTCTGAATCAATGTCATAAACGAATCGAATATCCCAAAAATAAAAACCTGCAAAACTTCGACCAAACCGATCGATTCCGAAGTTTTTTCAGCGTCCGGCTACTTTTTCAAATTTTGGGTCCCGAAAATCCGTTCGGACCTCAGGGGATTCGCTTATTTTTTATAGTTTAATAAGCCCTATTATTTAAGCAATAGAAAATATCTTTCAATCTTCTTCTTATAATTTAGGAAATCGAGTTGGAAATTTGAAAGCGGGCCCCTCCGATTAGCGGGAGGGGTTCTGTTGAACTCAGCGCCTCTCCCGATGGATCAAGCCAAAGTAGTCAAGAAATTGCAATTCGATCGATCCTTGATCGGATTGCAATTTCTAAATTTTATCGAGACGAGAACGATTCTCCCCATAACCCGACAAAGACACCAATCCTAATGACAAGTTACTTAAGATATCTTTCGAAAATGGAAGTCACTCTTCTCATTTGTGTCTGATGACTTGTTTCGGAACTTTCCTGAAGCGTCAAATGATATTGTAAAATTGCGCTTACTACTTCGGCCCTGCTTTTTCGAAGCTGTAAACGATAATCCAAAGGGTCCAAAAGAAAATGAAGTCCAAGTACTGGTTTCAAAGTTATCCTGATAAGAAGAGGAAGTTTTCTCTTTGCCGTAATTAAGCCTAACGCAGATAGATAACCTTTAAAGATACCGAAAAAAGGAAGAATATAAACAAACAAAACCGAAATTACCAAGCCTGTAACGGTCCCGATTGCAAAAAGCGCCGAACGAACTCGGACTGCACCTGAGGAACGAAGAATGGTTTTAAACATCAGTAAAATCGAAGCTGCAGAATATACAATTGCGTATATTATTAAAATATGATAGGCGAACAAGGGTCTATAAGTGGATGTTTCATAATTCTTCATTTCTATCATATTCAGAAACAAACAAGAAAGTAACAAATACGACAAAATACAAAAATCGAATAATCTTCGATATAACGAAAGGGTTGAATCATTAATTATGAATTCGGTAAGGCGATTTATAAGGAACGGGACGAAAAATACTGGAACTAAAGTCCGGTTTGGTGCAATAGGATGAAGCCCCATAGGTATAAGATAACGAGAAGAGGATATTAGCACCTAAAGACTCGAAGTAACAGAAAGCATTAAATAATAGATTTCTATATTTTTATGCTTATCATGCGTCCATCGGAATACATGAATACCTAAAAATTGAATAATTAAAAAGCAAAACACACCAACAATAAATATTTTATCCATATCTTCGCTGCTTTCAGCTAGATATAAAAGCACTAATAAAGACTAAATTCTGCAACAGAAACAACCGCACCCAATTTGTTTTGATCTAAAAAATACTACAATTAAACTCACTTCATGTATCGCTCAATAAACGAGGTAATTCTTCGAATCTGTGTACGATACTTCATATTGGAGTCTTTTAAAAGGGCCATATGATATTGCATTATATAATTTACGACCTCTACTCGACTATTACGCAACTGTAAACGATAGTCCAAAGGATCAAGAATTGAATGAAGAACCAAAACTGGTCGAAAAGAAATTCTACTCAACAACGGGATTTCCCTTTTAGCAAGGAAACGACTACGCAAAATTATTGCTCTAGTTTCAAATGCATCATACTGCAAAATAGCTATAGCCCAAAAGAAAACCCAGCCCAAAATCCCCAAAGAAGACAAATAACCTTTAAAAATTCCGAAATGAGGCAAAATATAAACGAACAAAATAGTGATTAGGAATCCAAGTAAAGTTCCGAGTATTAGGAGCGAGGAACGCACTCTTACTATTCCTTTCGACCGAATGGCTTCACGAAACATCCAATAAATCGAAACCCCGACGTAAAAAAAGGAATACGCAATGAGAAGATGATATGCAAATAGAGGTCGAAAAACTGAAACATCTTGTTGATCCACCTCAATCAAATTCGATGATACACCTGCAACAATCAAATAACCTAAAAAGAGAAATTCCAAGATTTGAAATTGTTTAGATTTGAGATAATCTTTTACTAACAAACACTGAGTAAGCTCTTTAAGCAAAAAAGGCACCGGAACAACAGAGGTTAAAATCCAATTTGGTACCGCTCCAATCAGGTCAACTGGTATGAGATTTCGAATTCCGGAACCGAAAAGCCATAGAGCCAATGCGATAGTTAGCGCTAAAAAATTCGGTTTAATTTTTGGATGCCCTTTCTCACCTACGCGAAAAACATAAACTCCTAAAAATAAAACGGCAAACGAGCAGAAAAAACTCGCATAATGAATAACATCCATAATTTTTCCTTAAATTTTATGTTATTTTTGATGCAATTTTTTGTAAACTCGCTTTAGGAATCTCAATTATGTTTAATTTCACAGGCTCATTGTTAAGCAAAGAACCGGGAAAAAAAACTAACTTATCAAAATTTTTGGAAAGTTCGACACCTGCCGTCGTATAAATCCGCACAATGGCTCTCATGGTCGGATCGTAGAATCCATATACCTTCTTATAATTTTTCCGTATGCAGTGTCGCGCAACCATGATGAAATTTTTTCGAGCTGCCTTCCAGCCTGAATAAGAGTTTATGAACGCTACATTATTCCAATCTGCCACGTTCTCTTCGACGACAGCGTAACGCATTAAAGGTGCGCTGCCTTCGATTACGGCCATCTCAATAGGAATATAATTATTCGGTTTTTTTTCCACAACCCGCATCGCGGAAAGTATTTTTCCGGTAACATCCGAAACGTAAAACCACGTCGACCAGGGATCTAAATCTACTGTAGTATATGCAGATTTATTGTACCCGTAAGCCATAAATACGGAACGGATAAACTCTTTTACTTTGATTAACTCGTAGGGATTTTCCAATCCGACAATTGTATGTTCGAAGAGGTTAGGTTTTACATTTCGGGGATTGCTTTGCGATCTTTCTAAAATTTGTTGTGACATAATAATTTGATTATGTCATATAAAGCAAAATGGTTCCAGAATTTTTTTAAAAAATTATCTCGAGATTCATTTAATTTAAAACTCAAATCAATTCCGAGTCTGATATTTCCTGCAAAAAATACGGTCCGACCTTCCCTTTCTCAAAAAGGTCGAACCAAAATACACACATCGCTCGATCTACGATAAGTTAACTAATTTCATAATTGACCAGTTGTGATGTTTATTTAATTTAAATATCACAAATACGAGTAATAAAAAAGAGAACGTGAAATTTAGTCAAGAAAGAAAGTTATTTGTGGAAAAGAGGACATTACAAAATTCCAAATTTATGAATTCAACTGAGAATCTTCTTTTACGTAACCTAGAACGAATTTTCGAACGATTTCGAAATCCTTCTTCGGCAATTTCGACAAAATTTCGATCAGTTCTTTTAGATTTTGATTCGAGGCAATTTTTTTTAGGAGAGAAGAATCTATATCAAAAGCTTCTGGCTTTGAATAAGAATTGGAGCGGGAAATTTTTTCAGGCAACTCACCTTTCAAAACCCATTCCCTTTTGAAGCCGTGAACCATCTCTATGGTAATCGCCGCGTCCTCTGGAATCGGAAATCTTCCACTTAACCAGCCGCTAATCGTTTGCTTCGATTTGCCAATGGTTAGTCCGAAATCCGTCTGGTTGCCTTTAAATTGTGAAAGGATTATTTTAAGTCTTTTTTTCTGGTCTTTCAAAATTTGTCCGATAATAATACTTTTTAATTGACAGAAGTATTATAATAATACCATGGTTTTGCCTGAAGAAATCGTTTAAATTTTAAAAAAATAGTAAAGACTGGCAGAAAAGCAACACAAAAGATATACAAAAATCAAATAGACGTGCGCTCCCCCTCTCCAAACGAAATTAACAAGCTAAAATAACGCAAGAGAATTAACAAAATATCAGGTAACGATAGTGAATTTGAATATACTTATACCGGGAATAGCGGGATTGATCCATTTAGTTTTTGGGATTTATGTTTTTAGATTGAATCGGCAAAGGAGACAAACGACACAAAAATTTTTTCTGTATTTGAATCTTTTACTCGCGGCATGGCTGTTCACACAGGCATTTAGGAACTTACTACCCATCGAATATCGAAATTTGGCCCTCAACATTACGTTTTTGCCAATTGCTTATGCTACCTTTGTACTTTATTCGCTTTGCAAAAAAATCGAACACCCTCAAAAAAGAATTCCAATTTGGTCCTCCATCTTTGGTTTTTTAGGCCTTTCCTATATAACATCCATTTGTCTTTCCCAAAGGATGGGAACTCTTAAAGATCCTTATAATTTTATCTTCGATTTCAACTTACACTATCATCTCATGGTGGTTTATCTAGTATTTTGGATGATCATGGCAATCTATGCTATAGCACGAAAAATGATCGTTCAACGGGGTGATTTTAAAGTAAGACTTTTTTTGGTAATGCTCGGAGCTTTGCTTGCACTTCCGATCACCATGCTTTTTGTTTACTTCCTCCCGCTCCTTGGACTTTATAAACCTTACCTTTCTTCCCTAGGGTTAATCTTAGCGTCCATCTTTTGGGCGGTCGGAATTTTACACTATGATGCGTTTGAGATTAAATCCAGCCTCATAAGAGGTCAGGACATTCCACTGATCAACAAAGCAGCGTCAAAGGGCTTTATAAAACTTTTGGAAAAATTGGATCCGATTCGATTTCTTCAAAAACGTACTAAAGAAAAGGCAGAAATCACCAAAGAAATTTTGATTCAAGATTATAATCTGGCTACTGGAAGCGGGGAACTATCCGTAGAAAAAAGAGCGGAGATTCTTTCGAAAAAATTTGGGAAATACTTTAAATAGCTTTCGATCCGTCTTTTGAAATTGCACGCATCATTTGATAAACGAGATTTCTCATTTCAGGAGAGACATCATTGAAAAACGAAATGAATATATCCTCCACTTTATCATTGGAGATCTTGTTCCATAGGAAATCTCGCTTTTTCATCTTTTTGACGGTCTCTGAACTACCTTCACCCGAGGTAATCACTTCCGGATAGCCCTCACCCTTAATCAACCAAAGACCCGATATTCTGTGAACCGATTCAATTTCCGCGGCTAATTTATCCAACAGTGGGCGTTTATCATTGCAAATATAGCTAATATAATTTTGTGATTTACCAACAGAGATGGCAAAGTCTTCGTCGTTCATTGCAAGGATATTCTTGATTGCGTAACGAAGACGTTTCCCCGGGCTAGAGAAATCAACATTTTCTATAGGTATTGTGATAATTTTATTTGACATACATCACAAACATGCAAATACTTATTTTTATGTCCTTTTACATACGATTGTGGAGAATTGTGGCTCTATCGCCTATAAATTACAATCTTAAAATAAAACTTCATAGCGGAAAAATCCTTTTTAATTGCATTGCATATCGATCATTTATTGGTAAGCCAAATAGAAAACTTGGCAATCCGGGATTACTGAACCTCAAACTATGAAATGTAAACGAAAATTCACAACCACAAAAAACTTTTGAAAACTGTCCGGAGTCGGTCCTATTGAAATGGTTTGATGATCAAGATCCTGAATATTCTTTGAAATCCTTAAGTTCCTTGCGCAATAAGATCGGAATCGCGTTCGAGTACAAACTGCAGAAAGAAAAGATACCAAAGCAGCTTCGAATCGAAATTTTCATTCGAAGACTAATTCTTAAAAAAAGAATGTTACAAAGACGATATGATTGGACTCGAAAAGAATTAAAAGTTACCTTTTCCGAAAAAGTAAAATTACAGACGAGGCTAGATGAAGACAAGTTTCTTCTCGACTTAGCACTAAATGAGATCAAAAGAATTCGGAGTGAATTAGATTCGTTTAATCATTCTCCTAAAAGAAATTAGATAATCATACATAGTTTATTCCGATCGGATTTGTTTTTACGTTTAACTAAACAATGATTTCGAAATCCTATTTCGCGGAAAAAACTTCTCCTAATAACTCCGAGACGATACCGGCCCCAGCCATCGAACCGGAAGCGGCGGCCAATATAACGGAATGACCCATCGTAACATTGTCTCCGCAGGCAAAGACCCCGTCCACTGTAGTTGCACCTCTTTCGTTTACTTTGTAAAAACCGAACTGAGTTTTTTCGCAACCGAGCTCTTCTCCGATTTGTGACTTGAGTTTGAACGGTAAGAGCGGTTGAAAGAACGCGACTTCTCGTTCAACGACTTGACCGCTTGCGAGCGAAATTCCTTTGAGTTGTTCGCCTTCATGCACGAAGCCGACGATCGGATACTCAATTAACCGTATGCTTCTTCTGTTTAAAAGTTCTTTTTGTTCCTCGCTGAACACCGCCTTTCCATTCGTAAGCAAGATCAGATCGGAAGCCAAGTCGTTTATCAAAGATACCATGTGAAACGTCATTTCGGAATTAGAGATCAGAGCGATTCGAGAACCGCGAATTTCGAATCCATGACAATACGGACAATGAAAAATCGATTTTCCCCAAAGCTCTTTAAAACCCGGAAGAAGCAAAGGACGATCTTCTACACCATAAGCGAGGACTACTTTTTTAAAAGAAGCCCGATCTCCCGAAGAAAATTTTGCGGTAAAGCCGGAAGCGGATTTCTCTACGGACAGAACCGAACCTTCAAAGAAAGAAATCGTCTTATATTTTTCTAAATCCTTTTTCACCAGCCTTCTCCACTCCGCAGGATGAATTCCATCGCGTGTTGGAAAATTATTCAAATGAGAAGAAGGCGCGTTTCTAGGACGATTGTCGTCGCACACCAAAGCCGTTCGACTCATACGGCCCAAAGACAAGGCAGCGCTCAAACCCGCAGGTCCGCCACCGATGATCAATACCTCAGAATCCAACTTCATACACTGTTCTCCTTGAGAAGAAACGTTTTCACGCTTACTTCTACGAATC
This sequence comes from Leptospira yasudae, assembly GCF_003545925.1. Classification (NCBI taxonomy): domain Bacteria; kingdom Pseudomonadati; phylum Spirochaetota; class Leptospiria; order Leptospirales; family Leptospiraceae; genus Leptospira; species Leptospira yasudae. Next base: position 65,918 of record NZ_QHCU01000011.1, read on the forward strand.
TAATTAAAAAATCGAAAGGCTTCTGAAGATGTAAAGAAGAATGCGCAAAATATTCCATTTTTTTGATATTATTCCGAATTTAGTTGATTAATTGATACCTATATAGTATCAATGTACTATGGACCTGTCGAAACTAAAGTCGTTTATCGTCGTCGCCGAAGAATTGAACTTCCGAAAAAGCGCCGAAATACTGGGAATGTCGCAACCACCCCTGACTCGATTGATCTCTTCTTTAGAAGAAGAGCTTTCCACGAAGCTGTTCGAACGCACGACGCGGCAAGTTCACCTGACGGGTGCGGGCATTTATCTTTTGAAAGAAGGAAAGGAAATCATCGCACGCGCGGAAAATCTCGAACGAGAAGTGCGCTCTATCGGCAAACTCAAGGCCGGGAATTTAAACATCGGATTCTCAACAACTTCCTTCTTAGCGAACCTGCCGCAGATCATCGGAGAATTTCAAAACCGGTTTCCCAAACTAAAATTTGAGCTCCATCAAGAAACGAGAATTCGGATTCTAAAAGGATTACGATCGGGTCAATTCGACGTTTGTTTTATGGAAGGAAGCGTCATCGAAGAAGGATTGGAAAGTCATTCCGTTCACGACGAAGGACTCGGAGTCTTAGTACCGAAAAAACACTCCCTCGCAAAACGAAAAGAAATCGAACTTCGAGAATTAAAAGACGAAACGATTATTCTACATCCTAAAAAAGAAGCGGGAAAATTCTACGATACGATCTCTCAACTTTTCAAACAAAGCGGCATCAAACCGAAGATCTATGTAAAAAACGATCGAGAAAGTTGTCCCATCTTAGTCGCGACTGGCAAAGGAGTTTCTCTTACCGTATTAGGCGCTCAGAATATCGCGCCTACGGAAACTCAATTCGTTCCGATCAAGAGGTTGTATCTGCCGGTTTCCGTCTTTTGGTCCCCCGAAAACAAGAACCCTTTGCTGAGAACGTTTTTAAGTTTTGTAATCGAAAGTGATTCCTTTAAAAATAAAAAAGCGGAGTGTTTGATGGACGTAATGAGGCTATAGATACGGATTCAAATGAGGAATTCTTTACTTCATAGAATATTCAGAATCGCAAAAGACTGCCAAAGATCGGAAACCGCGGACATTCCTCAACGATTTTCAACAACACGGATCAGCGAATTTTCATCCGTGTGAGGAAAAATTTTATCATAAATTTGAATCTTTAATTCTTGGGAATAAAAAAGATGATCGCCTCGAATGATAAGAATATTCTTAAATTCTAAAGCTTTTGCGTTAGAAGCCATAAACGGAGGTTGAATAATTCCCCAATCCACGCTCCCCTCTTTTGCCTTGACTTCAAGATGAATCGGATCTCCTGCCTCAACGTAACTTCCACCCGCAACGACACAAGTTCCTCTCGGAATGACAAAAGAATGAAACACGATCCCGGTTTTCGCTTCCCACATCCAATATCCCGTTTGATCGTGAATAATGTTATTGGTCGACTTATCGGTCACCAACTGCCTGTAAAAGAGTCCGGACAAAATCTGTGATTGCGCATTCGTCGTTAAGCCGATCGGCTCGTAAGTGACCGTTTCGTAATATTGTTTAACACCTTTTCCGATCTTTTGCGGAGAGATATCAAGCCCCTTATCTCCTTCCCATCGTCCGATCAAGTGAGCCAATGGACCGTATATTTCGCTATCTTCGATTACCAACTGTCTTTTTTTCCTCTATCTTTTTTAAGAATTCCAGTGAAATGTTAGACTGCTTATGATAAGAATCAGCTGCATTTTAAGTAAGCTCATTTTAATATTCTAGCCGATCGACTTAGTCTATACCTACTACTCAACTAATCTGAATAGAATGCAATCGATTCCTCGAATTCTACACCTGTTTCGATCTTCAATCTTTCATTCTTTCTCTGTCCACAAAGAGAAGGAAATCAAGAATTTGCAAATATATTGGGAATTGTTATTTTTGAAATTTAATAAAAATTACATATTATATAATTATGTATTTAATATTGATTCTTTAGGAAGGAAAACGAAGATAAATACGACTTCCTCAAAGGATTTAAAAACAAAAAAGCCCAATCTCCTTTCGAAAGATTGGGCTTCGCCATTTTGTAATGGCTATTTTACAAACTTTTGTTAGCCACCGCAGGTAATACCAGATAGTGCATTCCCTGTAAATTGAGCTTGGCAAAAAGGATTACCTCTAAATCCACTCGTCGTGACTGTGTTCGAACAAAATGAAGTAAATATCGAATTATCCATTACTTGAACGCTAAATCGACCAGATACTTGTTGCGAGAATGCGCGGACGTCCCTGGCGGTATACTCGCAATTGACTGTAGCGCAGTGCCTGAGCAATCCGAACCAGAATAAAGACGAAAAACAACGTTATTACAAAGAGCACAAGGGTTAGATCCAACATTTATGGTCTTTGGAACCGAATCCACAATCAATATCTGCATAATCGCTTCTGGGGTCGTATCTTTTTTTTCATCGCAACTCGTTAAACGAAGCTCCGAAAGACAAAAATGCGACCACCAAACAGATCGCATTAACATTCTTTTTCTTTAAATAACTCACAAATTTTACTCCTTATTTATTGTTAATAATAAATTCCTAATTTATCCTTTAAATCGTCTCCAGCCATCAAGTCAAAACTCCATCTCGGAAATCATACGATTTGAGTTTTAACTTCTTGAAGTCCGTTTATCAAAAGAATTCGATTTCTAATTTCATCCTTCAAATATTTTCCAAACGGCGAGGCGAGAGAAGCAAGAGGAACCTCGATTTTAGCAAAAGACCTATCCACTTGAATATTATACACCAAGCCTAAGTCGACTAACGACATTTTGATTTTAGGCTCCATCACGTGTCTCAACTCTTCGTAAATCTATCGTTCTTTCGGATTAAATAAATCCATAACGAGTCTCTTCCTTATACTAAAAATCGCTTCTAATCTAAGCTCCAAGCCAAAATAACTTCATCACATTTTCCTAAATTTAGAGCTCGCCTATGACAAACCCCGCTGAAGAAATATTAGTTTTTGAATTAGGTTCATTCTAATCTTTCTCCTTTGTTAAACTCAATTGGAATTCTGAACTATCTCTACAACTGCCAAATCTTTTGCTTTTTCTTCATTACTTGGAAGGGATTCAAACAATATTAAATGTTTCGCATTGACGCCTTTCGGAAAAAGGTAGTGATATTTTCTTAAAACCGTTTCGCCAGGAGGAATATCGACAACTTCACCGGCTAAATAGCCGAAACTATTTTTGAACTTGCCCGCAAAGTCTTCAAATATATCGCAACAATAATCGATAAACATTGGAGCAGTCAAACTTTTATCATCCTTAACAGCAACGGAAGCTCCAGGTCGAAACTTTATATTTTCAGAGGAAAGATTGGAAATCAAGACTTCGACAACGAAAAAATCCTGCGAGGGATCTTTCGGCTTACTCCGCATCCTTCCAAAATAGTAAGTATCTCTTCTATCAGTTTTGACAATCTTTACTTGGACTCTTTTATCTTCAAACGAAGGCTTCTTGTCTTTCAACTGACTTATTGTACAGTTTGCAAGAGCCGAAAAGCATAAGAGGAAAAATAAGAATTTTAAATATTTACACATCTTGACATCGTCCCAAAAATTTTTCAGAAATTTCAATATCCACAGTCCGATGCCGCAGCACAGCTGCTATAGCAAAATGCTGAATTCGTACAACTGTATGGCTTGGACGGATCATTACAACCTCCACCTGCTCCTACGTTGCTACAAGTCAAAGCACCAGCCGCATATATCGTAATGGTTCGAGTCCCGCTTACGGACTTAGAAATTCCGTTAGCCGTCACGGTTGCTGAAAAGGAAATCGTGTGCGGACCACCTTGAGCCGTCGGCGTTCCATTTATTCTGCCGATAGATGAGTCAAACGTCAATCCATTCGGTAAAATTGAATTCACTTTAAAATCGCTGAATTGACAGTTCTTTTTACTCAATGATGCAGTTTCGTATGTTGAGCCATTCGTCGTAAACTCTATTCCAAAAGGATACACTGCACTGCCTACTTGACCGTCAGAAGCCTTACCTGAAATCATAGTTATATTGGTAGGACAATATTGGGCTGACTGAGCCCTGTTCAAACTCATCAGCAATGAGAAAATCGTGTCATTGTCTGTGTTTTCTTTTTTGTCCTCACATGCTAATGAAAACAACAGCAGCATTCCGAAAATAACCGATACACTTGTTTTTTAGATTCATTCCTTACCTTTAATTTTTATAATATTCAGTTTTCATTCTTTTTACGCAGCTTCATCACTACAATCAACTCATAAGGCACAGCCACCGCAAGAATAGCTGGTTTTTCGTTTTTTTTACCTCTTAACTTTGTTTGAAATGAGTTTTAGATTACGGATTCAAATCTTCCTGTGGAGTTTAGCCGCTTTCTTGTTCAACTATTATTTTGTAAAACAAAATGTCTTTGAGCTAAGAATGTTTAAATCACACCCGATCTTTCGCTTGTCGTCATACATCTTCTTACTTCGGAAGATACGGCAGGATTCCCCGAATCCGCTCCAATGCCTCAGGCAACATCTGAACCTTTACAAGACTTTCCTTCTCCGGATCAAAGTAAACGCAACTTACTTTCGGACTCCAAGCTAAGTCTACATACATCTGTTGACCCGTCGCTTTGTTTCTAACAGCTTCGCCTAATTCGAAGCCTTGTTCAGTTCCATTCTCTTTCATACAAGCTTTCTTTCAACCTTTGAAATCCCTTTATTCCACCGCCTTCGGCTCCGTATCAAACTTGTCTTTGTCCAAAGCAAAAAGTGGAGAATACATCACATTTATCTAAATGCCGAGGTCGCTTAACATGAATTAAACTTAACAAATGTTAGCTTTCGGACTAAGACGCCAGGACACGCTACGGGTTCAAATCTTCCTGCGGTGGCGTTCCGCCTTGTTCTTGAAACTCAAGATAAGCCTCTGCCTCTGCTAAGCAGTTAACAATATGTTCGATATTATAAGGACGACCTTTCATTCTCGTACCCAATCCTCTTCCATTCGAAAAATTTCCAGAACGTTGATCAATAGCGTTTTGATCTTTGATCCTGTTAATATCAAAAGACAAATATAGACTCTGATTCCCATCGTCTAAATACTTTTTTAAATAGAGAGTTTTTCCGTCTTTCGAAACTCTGTATACCTGGTCTTCTTTTCGGTATTCAAACGGCAGATAAATGGAACCTTCAATTTTTGATTTCTCAACATCGACAGCCGTTCCATCTTTCAATAACTTAACATCCGTCTTCAATCCATCATATGCAAATTGTACTGTTTTCCTTGTGTCATCAATCTCAATACAAAAAGAAGCCTGGTATTTCCTTTTCGGTCTTTTCAAAAAAACCATCAAGTCATTGGAAACTTCTGTTCCCATAGCCAAACTGAATACTTCTTTTCCTTGGGATCTCAATTTCTCAAATTGAATCTCAGCTTGACTTTTGTTTTCCACTGGACCCCCCTTCGAGTCCCTACAATTAAACAGTAAAATCAAAATACTGAATATTAATATTCTCAACTTCATTAGTTTCCTCGCTTTCAAAGATATACTTTATGTATTTTACTTTTTATATCATTCAAATATTGATAAATTGTCTTTTTTTGCACATTTCCATTCGTGTGATCCGAAATCTTAACATCATAAGTTCCATCTGCGTTCTTCACAACAATCCCTGTTAAGTAATGGTTCGCGCCAACATTTGCATCATTGTCCACGTAAAATTGAACTACTGAACCTTCTTTAATCTTTCCACTATTCACACCGCTTTGAACGAAATCTTTGATCGCTCCTTCTGTCAATGGCGCACTGAGATCTTGAACATTTGGTGCAGGTAACGTAACACCTCTTTCACTCGAACCGGGATTGATTCCACCTCGATCGTAGACCAAAGAAACGCTGGAAGGTCGTGGAACACCCATCGCGTCATGGACTGGATAAGGCTTGTCGGTTGCACTCACATCCCCCTGCCTAAATTTCGTCATCGCATATTCTGCAAAGCTTCCCTCAAACGAACCGTTCATCACTCCTTGCACAAAGTTCGAATACATACGGCAAACCGGACTCCCGAACGAGTTTGCAATCTCGGACGAATCCTTTCCACTGAAAATAAACGCCTTCATTTCGTTAAATAGCTGTTCCCCGCCAGGACCGTGAGCTGCCGGATCGTATGTAAAGCCTTCCCCGTTTGCCCCATACTTCGCCTTCATATATTCGATTGTTGCCATCATCTGTAGCTTGAGTCCGCTGTTAGCACCCGATTGTGTCGTATGAACCACATCTGTTAACTTGTTGTAAAGTGCTGTTCTCGCGGCCAAGCGCTCACTTTCAGATAGACTACTCATTGCTCGAACCGATTGCGTTTCAAACGCTCTTTCAGTTGTTTCTTTGTATCTATTCACGTTATCAGCGGAAAACAATTTTCCATCTTTAATAATCTCCGCTTTCGTGATGTATTTTGTTTTCCCATCCGAATCCTTGTAGGCAAACTTGTGGTTGTCAGGTAAGGCAGCCATGGCTTCAGCAGCAGCTAATCTCTTGTTTTCCAAGATTCCATTGTCTACCGGAATCTCCTTCAATCCAAGTTTGTTTAATAGTTTGTCAAAGAGACTCGGACTTTCGGAGGACGATACGAACAGTTTGTTCAATATTGTTGGATCAGCTTTTTCTAATGTAAAGCGATTCGAATCAAAGAGCCCTGTCTCGGAATTGTAATTCGCGTTGTGAACCAGAATCGCATCCTCAGTGACAAAGTAAGTATGAGCATCCTCTACTTTTAAGTTGTAAACGGTTTCTTCTCTCTCCTCAACACCAATCGATGTAATCGAAAGTGTCTTCTCGTCGGAAAGGATCGATCTGTCTCCCACTCGCAAATCTTTCACTTCGATCCAACCCTTCCCTTCAATCTGGAATGGATGACTCGCTGTCGTCTCTACGATTCTTCCGTTTTCATACGTTAGTTTGTAGATTGTCTCTGTTTGCCGAACATACGTCTTGAGAACTCGGTTGTATTCCGTTCCTTCACTCTCTTCGTTGTAGGAAAGAACCAGATCTCCAGCTCTTACTTGTTCAATTGGAACTAAGCCGCTCTTCGTATGAACCAACGTCCCCGCAACAAAACACTGCTGGAAGACCAAATTCCCATTCGAATCCACATACGCAAATTCACCAAACGCGTTACCAGCCAGGTTGTTTAGATAAATATTTGC
>NZ_QHCU01000012.1 GCF_003545925.1 Leptospira yasudae
GGCTCACTCGAACCTCGTGCCAACCGCCTCGCGCAAAAGCGCTTGCGGCCGCAACGTCGAGGAGACTCTTTCGTTAGACGAAACGACGGAATATATTTTTATAGGAAATTGAATGTTAATAAAAAAGACTAAAATAAAAATTTTGCTCCATGCGCTTATGCTTTTTTCAAGCATTAGTCTAATTGCACAGGAAATTGCAAACAATCTAAACCAACAGTTACTGGCAGTTGACGAATGGAATAATTTGAATGGAGATACAATAAAGTTTAATAAAAATGGAACGCTATTATTTCATGAAGAATCGGAACCAGTGATTTCGGGCGAAGTCAAGTATACCATAGAAAACAATACGTTGGCATTTAAGTTTAATAATTCTTCTGATTCTCGGCTTAAAGGGCGCGAGTATAAATGCCTCCTAAAGTTTAAAGAGCATGATTATCTTCCAAAACAGTATATTGCTTGTGAAGGAAAATCCAAAAGCGTAAAAACAATAAACTTTTATAATCCGAATTCCATTAACCCACCAGATTATAAATACGAAATCTATGGTGAGAAAGTAGTGTCTACAAAAAGAATAGTTGGAACTATAAATTCAGATGTTTTCTTTAGAGAAAAAGCAAATATCAATTCTAAGTTTTACGCCTTTAACCAGTTGTCCTCGGAAGAATGTATGGAAGACAGATTAAAAGATCTTAAAAATGAATCAGATATTTCAAAGCAAATCAAGCTACCGAAAGGATTTGCTGTGGAGATAATTGCGAGAACTGAAAATATGCACAATATCGAAAAGTGGAATAATTATTGGTATTTTGTATCTACTAGTTTAGGTTGCTATGGGAGAGTCACGACGACCTACGGTTGGGTATACGGAAATTTCATCAGCTTCTGAATAAATTCGTCGCTTCGTCTAACTTCGTCTCCTCACTCCGTTCGGGATCGCTCATGCGCCCCTCACTTCGGGCTAAAGCCACATTGCTTTGTCACTTCGGTTCGCGAGGCGTTCGCTAAGGCTCACTCGAACCTCGTGCCAATCCCTTGCGCATAGGCGCTTCGGGAACGCAACGTCGAGGAGACTCTTTCGTTAGGCGCAACGCTAAAATAATGGAGAAATAGTATGACTACAACAAATAATGCTCAACGGTTAGTTGATAGCTTAATTCGTTTTCAAGTGTATTCTGATGATGTCAAAATGAAGAGTGTGTGGGCACAAGAGTTTAGAATTAACCCAGATGCACTTGATAAGATCGCAATGGTTCCAGCCAAGCTTATAGCACTGACGTATAAAATTGATAACAATATAAATAATCTATCTAACTTAAATAGAAAAGATTTGTATCTCTCAAATATTAGAAAAGTAAGAGAGTCATTATTCAATTTAACAACAATACATGCCGCCTCTACTGTAAAAACCATGTTTCCTCAAGGGATAATAGATAATTTATCTATAATATCTGATATTTTGAATAGTAATAATTTAAATGAAAAAATAGTACCCGATGAAAAACTGGAAGGCATATTCGGAAAAATCAGTGAGCTTGCTGAAGAAATTTCAAAATCGGATTTAGAAACAAGTGATAAAGAATTTCTCTTAGAATTACTTTCAATAATTCAAAATTCACTTTCGGAATATGTCATTAATGGTGTTGAAAGCTTTAAGGAAGGTGTTGAAATAAGCTTTGGCATGATAATAAGAAAAAAGTTGACAGTCGCGAATGCTTCCGAATCGGAAGCTAAAAACTCAGCCTATAAAAAAATAATAGATCTTGTCAAAGATGTAAACGCTATTTATACCTTGGCAACGAATACTGTGGCAGCTTTGCCGGAAGCTTTTGATAAAGTAGTCGGTTTGTTAAAGTAACGCGCAGCGCCTAACTTCGTCTCCTCACTCCGTTCGGGATTGCTATCGCAACCCTCACTCCGGGCTAAAGCCACATTGCTTTGCCACTTCGGTTCGCGAGTCGCTCGCTAAGGCTCGCTCGAACCTCGTGCCAACCGCTGCGCGCAAAAGCGCTTGCGGCCGCAACGTCGAGGAGACTCTTTCGTTATCTGCAATGCCGCGCCCCTCATTAAGATGCCAGCCGTCCTTGGCTGGCTTTAAAACTAACTTCTCAACTCTAAGGTGGGACAGTAGAAAATCATCAATATGGCATTTAATGACAATCCATCGATAGACATTTATTCTAAAGCCAGTGAGCAGTCTGTTTTATGTGCTAGATCTTTTTTTTCACAGAAAAATAACTTTATAGCAAGAGAAGAAACACCAGATTTTGGAGTGGATTTAGACGTTGAATTGATGATTAATAGCAAAGCTTCTGGATTTAAGTTCGCAATTCAAATCAAAAGTTTTCAGGAAATTGAAACTATTGAGATACATGAAACAGTATATGTAAAGTATTCAATAGCTACATCAAGATTGGGCTATTTAACTCGTAGAAAGCCGGGTTTTGGAATGATTTTGCTCTTTGATGATAAAACAAATCTGCTATATTACGATTATATAGAGAATATATATGAGATAGTTATGAATCGTCATAAAGACGAAAGCTGGAAGAATCAAAATGATGTAACATTCTATATCCCTGTAACTAATCAATTAAACAGCTCAGAAATTAATTTAGTCTATTCTAAAATGAAAAGAAGGTTTGAAAATACGGATGAAATGTATTCTCAAACTTCGCGGAACTTCGGTATTCCTCAATTTGAAGCAAGAGAAAAATTAAGTATCGAAGGAATATTGGAAAAATTCGGTTATATATTTTATAACAAAGGAGATTACTCTTTTCTTGTCGGAAAATTGAAGGAACTTTCACTAAGTTCCATTACTGGTAGTCCTACCTTGGTATTGCTCGCCGCTCTTGTATATTCTGAAACGGGCTCTCTTCATGACGCACTTTTCTTTTACAATAAGGCTGAGAAGTATCGAAATCAGTACACAGAATCAGAATTGGATGCATTAAATATTTCTAAGATTTCTATTGAATATTTTAAAGGAGATATTTCCTCTTCGGATTATCTTCTGAAATTGAAAGAAATAAAGGGAACTGCCTCTAACGCACAGAATCAAATGTTAATAGAGGTTAAAATAATTTCTTGCGAGTATAGTGAAGATTTAGATTATAATAAAGAGGATCGCTATATTGCTAGACTATTCGATGTGGTTGATAAGTATCTTAAAGATAAAGAAGATCTAAGCGACGGGGAAGTTAATAACCTATTGGAAGTTGCATCAATTGCTCATGAAATATCAATACATCATTATTTAAAAAATTTAACAGAGTATAAAATTAAAAGCAAATTGCAAGCGGAGGTGGTTCTTCCCGAAAGAACTAGTCACGCTTTGAAAATGATCGATTTCTTTATAATCCCGCAGCTTATAGTGAATAAGCTACTTGATTTAGATATAGTAAAGGGCAATGAAATTCTCAAAGCGAATGCTTATTCGAAGCTATCTTACTTTTTTTATACAAGAATGATGCAGTCCATTAATATGCATTATTCAGAGCCTGCAATGCTTTCAGTGTTGAAAAGCTCTCAGGCAGAAAATTTATATTTATATCATTTCAAATTGGCAATAATCGCATTTAATACCTATAATGCCTCTAATTATTTACAGCATGCTTATGAGTCGCTTTCCTCAGCACTTGAGATTAACGAGTCTTACGTTTATTTATTTAATAAAGAAATTTCAAAGGATCATGTTGAAAGGATAAGGACAATAATGAGCAAATTGGAGTCAGTCTTAGATAAAGTCTCATATGAGCCGATTTCCCTTAAGGCACTTCAAGAAATAAAAGCTATTCCTAATAAGACTATTTTGGAAATTTCTGAAGAAGAGAAAAATAATTTTGCTGATCATATGATTAATTCTTTAGCGTTGCCTGAGGAAAGGAAAAGAAATATAATTAATGAAATTGAGACATTGAAATATTTAAAAGAAAATGTTGACGAAAAATATTTTGATATCCTAACGAATCTTGAACATACTAAACAACTTAAGACTTTGTATTCTGAGCCATCCCGTTTTATTATTATCTGTAAAAGCTGCAGATATGAAACGAAGGAAAGTTCTAATAAAGACGCTCTTCTTAATCAATTAAAGGAACAACATTCTCACGTTTGTCTTTAAAGTTTTACTTGTCACGGTTCTTGCACCGCGGACTGGTAAGAACCGTGACACCCGAACGCGTTGCGATCGGGACGCCAAAACTAACCGTTCGTTCTTTTTTGCCCTCGTTAAAACTGCTTCGCAGATTTTACTCGGGCGACGTCACCTAAATCGACAAAGCTTTTACTCAGAAAATACGGAATAGAAATATTCAGGAGGTTTATTATAAAGTCTGAATAAAATATAAAAGTCTTCGATCAATAATCGACGTTGGCCTGATTCCATCTGTGAAATGTAACTTTGATGTCTTCCAAGTTTCTTTGCAACTTGAGTCTGGGTTAAATTAGCTTCAATCCTCGCTGTTCTCAGTCGATCAAAGAAAGCCTTCTGTTCTTCCTTCGATATTTCACTCGCAAAACTCGCTTTAGTTTGCTCGGAGGATGGATTTTGGGCGCGGAAAGGCCACCAGAAGCGTCTTTTTCTGCTTTCCGAATGAGGGTACGGTCCGGATACTAATTTAACGCCCATGTATTGCTAAATACATTGATACACCAAAAGTGAATTAATGTCAATATAAATATTTTATTAGTGTATTTTTAATGACCTCAAAGAAAACTGAAAAATTAGTCGGAAAGAAGGTACAAGCAGTTCTTCAAGATCACGGCGAAAGTCAAAAGGAAGCCGCTCCTGAGTTAAATATTACTCCAGCAGGATTAAATAATATCATTCAGGGTAGAGTAGAATCTTTGTCTCAAACATTCTTAACTTCCTTTAAGGAAAGATATAAGATTAACCTCGATTGGCTTTTAGATGATTCAAGATCGATTAAACCTGTTTTGTATTCTTCATCTGATGAAGGACCGGTTTTTCAGATGGATGAGGATAAAGTTTTATTCAGTAAAATCAAGAATACAAAAGGGCTTAAAGAAATCGTAAAAACTCTATTACAGATTTCTCCTGAACAAAGAAAAATAATTGCCGATGTCGCTTCTGAATTTTCGAAAAAGAAGTGATTATTTACATCTTAAATCGCAATTTTATAGGCACTCACTAATCGTCTCCGCCGTCCTTGGCGTCGCCGATTAGGCTTCGGGGCGGCGGCACAGCAGATAACTAAAAATTGTCGCTGCGCTTCGGGTTCGCTTCGCGCCCCTTGCTTGGGCTCCGCCACATTCGCTTTGTCACTCGGCTTGCGGGACGCGACTAATGTCGCTCAAGCCTCGCGCCAATTCTTCCGCGTGCTTAGGCACGCTCCAGAACCGCGAACGTCGACAATCATTTGTCGTTAGGCGACATGCTTAGGAATTTTTGAGAGAGAATCACATGGGAAAAATTACGTCTGAAACTAAGAAAAGACTAAGAGATCTGTCGATCAATGCTTTAGCCACTAAGATCTGTTATTCTGAGAGGATAAAAAAGATTCGAAAAGAGAGAAGTATATTCGATTATTTAATTATATCTCTTCCAGTTGTGCTTTATATGTTGTACTCATTTCCTAGATTAATTGGACTATCTGAAAACGTATGCTTTGTCCGAATTCTGGATGTAGCTGGAACTCTTGTGACAGTTGCAGCAGTTCTTTACGGAGTTTATAAAGCAATTTTTCAACCTGACTCCATGCTTGAGAATTATATTCGTGGCTTAACTAGTAATGTTTTTGAAGCAAAAGAAGCCAGATATATTCTAAATTCGAATTCCGAAGAATTGGCTCAAATGTATTTAAAAATGTCAGCATATCTAGAAGATGTTGATACAAGTAACTTGGCTGATAATAGCGAGGCTGAAAATCAGTTCGCATATAGAATGGCGTTAAAAGAATTTAATGAGGGCCCTTGTCCTTATTGCAACTCTCCACCCGTTCCATTCTTATATAGTGAAAAGTGTTGTAATGTTTGCGGAAATAAACCCAAAAATGAGGAATAAAAATGAATGCTGGAATGAAATTTGGAAACTGGATGAGCACTTTATCCCAAGAGGATCAAGTTGAGGTATGGGAAGTAATTTTGGAAGTTTTAAGTGAAAAATCGAAACAAGAGTTTAAGGAATCGATATTCTTTGGTTCTTCTCCAGGAGAATACTTGGCTAAAGCAAAAACGTTCGGCTCTTCTCCTGTAAGTTCTAAATGTCCAGTTTGTGGAAAGTAAAACAGTAAAGCACGTCGCCTAACTTCGGCTCCTCGCTTCGTTCGAGATTTGCTCCGCAAACTCTCACTCCGGTCTTCGACACATTGCTTTGCCACTTCGGTTCGCGAGACGGCGCTAATGCGCCTCGAACCTTGTGCCAATCCCTCGCGCATAGGCGCTTCGGGAACGCAACGTCGAGGAGACTCTTTCGTTAGGCGTCATTGTCGCAATATATTTTAAAAGAATATTAGATGGAAAAAGAAGAAATGCAAAGGCAGTTTCCTTTTGCAATTATCGATCTGGCGACGGTTGTCTTATCAGTTTACGTTTTAAGTGCACTATTGCTAAGTTCTTTTCTTAAGTTAGATTCAGAATTGGAAAGATTATTAAACTTTATCGATAATCTAATCTGTGTCTTCTTTATCTTCGATTTTTCTTACAAGTTCTTCACTGCGGAAAATAAACTTTCTTACTTAAAATGGGGATGGATCGATTTACTTTCTAGTATTCCGACTTTAGATTATTTTAGAGCAGGGCGACTATTTCGTTTAATTCGACTTTTACGAATTCTTCGAGCACTACGATCTTCGAAAAATCTGATCCATTTTATTTTTAGGAACAAAGCGCAAGGGGCATTTTCTTCCGTTGCTTTAATCGCTTTTATAATAATTATCTTTTCTTCGATTGCGATTCTTCAGGTAGAAGATAATGCAAATAGTAATATCAAGACGGCAGAAGATGCTCTTTGGTGGTCTTATACAACAATCACAACCGTTGGTTACGGAGATAAATTTCCTGTTACAACTGAGGGTAGGTTAATAGCTGCGATTTTAATGACAACTGGAGTAGGTCTTTTCGGAACTTTTACTGGATTCGTCGCTTCTTGGTTTGTTTCATCGAAATCAAATGCTGAAAGTAATCAGTAAATCGCACCATACGTTTAATAAGCGACAACGGACGCCTAACTTCGTCTCCTCGCTTCGTTCGGGATCGCTAATGCGACCCTCACTCCGGCTCCGCACATTGCTTTGTCGCTTCGGCTTGCGAGACGCGACTAAGGTCGCTCAAGCCTTGCGCCAATCCCTCGCGCACAAGCGCCTCGGGAACGCAACGTCGAGGAGACTCTTTCGTTAGGCGAACATTTTTGCCAGGGCTTTTCAGGTTTCTTTCGCCGCGTCCATGCGGCGATTAAAAGCAAAATTTTGTAACGGTTTAAGATTGACAACACCCTATTAAATAGGGATAATTGATTTATTGAAAAGAATATTCATTCACCTTCCAGATTTCGATCTATTTTGGAAGAAAGCTGGACTTGCTGATGAAGAGTTAAAAGAACTTCAAGAGTTTCTATTAGAAAATCCGAAGTATGGTCCAGTTATTAAAGGTTCTAATGGAATCAGAAAGATACGATGGAAAAAGAAAGGAATAGGTAAAAGCGGGGGAATTCGAGTCTTTTACTTAGATATTGAGGAATTCTCAGTATTATTCCTAATAACACTTCTTGAAAAGAATGACAAGGAAAATATTTCTAAGAAAGAACTAACGATATTATCAGATTTAGTAACTTCTTTAAAAGAAGCGATTCAATCAAAGAGAGCGCGACATGAAAAAAGAAAGTAGTAAGTTATTTAATAGTCTTTCTAAAGGACTTAACGAAGCAATTGAATACACTAAAGGTAAAAAAGTTCAAGGTGTAAAAGCACAGATTATTGAAATTCAGAAATTACCAACGTTTAAAGGTAAGGAAATTCGAAATATTAGAACTAACTTACACCTTACTCAAAATACTTTTGCTCAAGCGTTAGGTGTTTCTACTAAAACAATCGAGGCTTGGGAATCGGGAAAAAACATTCCACAGGGTCCAGCTCAAAGAATGTTATTCATTCTTAAAAATAATTCGAAGGCATTGAATATTTTAGGGATTAAAAATTAACAACGCCATCCTTGGCTTAACTGGTTAGCGCAACGGCAAAAACGTCGCCTAACTTCGTCTCCTCACTCCGTTCGGGATCGCTAATGCGCCCCTCACTCCGGTCTTCGACACATTGCTTTGTCACTTCGGTTCGCGAGCCGGCGCTAAGGCGCCTCGAACCTCGTGCCAACCCTTCGCGCAAAAGCGCTTCAGGGACGCAACGTCGAGGAGACTCTTTCGTTATGCGCCAGTGATTAAATTATGAATTCAACAGAAATAAAAGCTGAAATATTAATTTTATGTGAGGATATTCTCGCGGACGTTGAACTGACGCGCATCCCTTTAACTAATATTGCCCTTAAAGCGAGCAGGGTTGCTCGACTTCTCGAAGATTTTGAAAGTCAAAAAGTTTTAAGCTTTGAGGCATCAGGTTACCCAGTACAGCCGTCTGGCTTTTCGCAAGAAACTTGGAATTTAATAAAAATAGCGGGACGAAACTATTTTCGAAAAAATCCAACCACAAAAGAAGAGCAAGAATATGGTTACGGTAATTCTATAGAAGAATTAGAGAATTTACTAGATGCATATAAAAAGGGAATTGAAGCAGCTCGAGATCCGGACGTTTCGGTAGCCTCCGCGAATCCAAAACAATATGTGTCTTTTCCCGTGGGAAATAGATTAGAAAGAAATCAGAGAATCGAAAATATTCGAGATATTACTGGGAAACTATCTCAACGCAGAAATTTTATTTACCAGTATATTATAGGAAAATACTACGAATTAAAATATTCCGAAATCACAGAGAATATATTCGATAGATATAGTAAAACTTTCAAAACTAAAATTGAAACTCTAATACCGGAAGAATTACCAAAATTTACTTCAATCTATGATAACCTCTCATCTGAAAACCCTGAAGATTGGGCGAACGCAGTGCATAGTTGTAGAAGGTTACTTCAAGGCCTTGCGGATGTCTTGTTTCCAGTAACTTCCGATAAAAGTATACTGGTAAACGGAAAAGAAAAAATTATAAAGCTTGGAAAAGACAATTATATAAATCGATTAATTGAATATATCAATCAAAAGTCTTCATCAGAACGATTCCAGGAATTAATTGGTAGTGATCTTAGTTATATCGGGAATAGATTAGATAGCGTTTTTCAAGCCTCACAAAAAGGTTCTCATTCTATTATTTTAAAGGAAGAAGCAGATCGTTATGTTATACATACTTTTTTTCTATTAGGAGATATCCTGAGTCTTTAGGCTAATCACCGGCGCATAACTTCGTCTCCTCGCTTCGTTCGAGATTTGCTCTGCAAACTCTCACTCCGGCTCCGCACATTGCTTTGCCACTTCGGTTCGCGAGACGGCGCTAAGGCGCCTCGAACCTTGTGCCAACCGCGTCGCGCACAAGCGCTTGCGGCCGCAACGTCGAGGAGACTCTTTCGTTAGCCGACATTTTCAGATAATAATATGAAACAAATTTATGCACTAATACTTTTACTAATTTCTGTTCCGGGTTACGCTGAAAACCGTAACTCAAAAGTTGAAATCATTGAAAATCATATAGAAAATATAATTAAAGGCGGTGATTTTCGTAACTTTTACTCTGAAAAGAATCTGCGAAATTCAATGTATTATATTGAGAGTCAATTCGCTTTAAATAAAATAGAATCTAAAAGACAATCATATAAAGTTAATGGAACAGAATATCACAATATACTCGCTTCGGTAGGTCCTAAAAATTCCGAAAAAATAATAATCGGCGCTCACTACGATGTTGCAGGTGAGCAACAAGGCGCCGATGATAACGCTTCAGGCGTAGCGGGATTATTGGAAATTGCTAGAATCTTAAAACAGAATGAAAATAAATTAAAATACAATTTTGAATTAGTAGCCTTTACACTGGAAGAGCCTCCATATTTTAGAACGGAGATTATGGGAAGCTACGTTCATGCTAAATCCTTATCTGACAAAAAAGAGAAAGTGAAATTTATGATAAGCTTAGAAATGATTGGTTATTTCAGTGATGAAAAGAATTCCCAGAAATATCCTAACTTTCTAATGGGATTAAAATATCCGTCAAAAGGAAATTTTATTGCTGGAATAGGAAAATCAAGGGAAGAAAAGCTTTTAGAGGAAATGGCTGACACCTTCAAAAAAGAAAACAAAATTCCTTTTGAATATTTTTCCACTGACATTTCGGTGCCTGGGATTGATTTTTCTGATCACCTAAACTACTGGAAATTTGGTTTTAGCGCAATTATGATTACCGATACTGCATTCTTAAGGAACAAGAATTATCACAAAAGTTCAGACACAATTAACACTTTGCAGTTTGATAAAATTAAGTTTGTGATTGATGGACTTGTATTGTTCTTAATGAATTTGGAATAATCGAAAACGTCGGCTAACTTCGTCTCCTCACTCCGCTCAGGATTGCTAATGCAACCTTCGCTCCGGGCTAAAGCCACATTGCTTTGCCACTTCGGTTCGCGGGACGGCGCTAAGGCGCCTCGAACCTCGTGCCAACCGCGTCGCGCGTAAGCGCTTGCGGCCGCAACGTCGAGGAGACTCTTTCGTTAGCCGAACATGCCCCAAATCTTGCCCAAAAAGGCTAAATTAGCGATTGACAAATGATAGTATATATGCTACCATCTAAATATTGAAAGTCGTCTTAGATACTAACGTCCTTTATCAAGCGTTAAGAGCAGAAAAAGGTGCTTCGCGAGCAATTTTGGAATTAGTTTTTGCTCAGAAGATTAAGTTAGGATTATCGATACCGGTATTTAAAGAATATGAAGAAGTATTAAATAGGCGAACTTCGAAAGTAGATTTAGGCATTACTGATAAACAAATAAAAAAGATATTGGGATTTATTGCTTATGTAAGTTATCCGCAAACGATTTATTTTGCCTTTCGTCCAAATTTACGTGATGAAGATGATAACCATTTTGTCGAACTTACGATAGCCTGTAACGCGGATTATTTAATTACTAGTAACGTAAAAGATTATTTAATAGATAACGATTTAAAATTTCAGGATTTGAAAGTTATAACACCGTCGAATTTTATGAACTATTGGAGGGAGAATTATGAAAACAAAAGCTAGCGTATTAACTATTAGAATTCCTTCTGAATTGAAGCATAAAATTGAAAAAGTGGCTGAAGAGCAGGGCGTTTCAATAAATCAGTTAGCGTTATATGCATTTACTAAAGAAATTCAAGATCTTGAAACTTCTCAATATTTTGAAAAATATTACAAAGGTAAAACTAAGAAACAAATTTTTGCGGATTTTAGAAATGTTCTTTCTGAGATCAATAGTGATGGCAAAGTTCCTGCTTGGGATAAGTTATAATATCTAATTCCCTTTATGGGGCACGTCGGCTAACTTCGTCTCCTCACTGCGTTCGGGATCGCTAATGCGCCCCTCACTTCGGGCTAAAGCCACATTGCTTTGTCACTTCGGTTTGCGAGACGCTCACTAAGGTTCGCTCAAACCTCGTGCCAACTCCTCGCGCATATGCGCTTCGGAGACGCAACGTCGAGGAGACTCTTTCGTTAGACGCAAAAGCCCCAAAAATATTTTTGAACACAAAATTACAATAAGAGAAAAGACTTTAATTAGTAACCAAAATAAGGGTTGACTTAGGTAACACTATTGTATATACTATGTTGTAACGAGTTAAAACATGGTCAAAAAGCTAATTCAACACGGTAACAGTTCTGCATTAATTATAGAAAAACCAATTCTTGAGCTTTTACATATTACTTCCGATACTTCTTTGGATATTAGCACGGATGGTAAAAGTTTAATTATTACACCTATCGATAGAAAATTAGAAACAAGTCTTGGAAAAATAAATAAGAAACACGGCAAGACACTTAAACGACTTGCTGAATGAATTTGAGTTCGATTAGATATTTATCTTACGAAGAAATTCTTTATATTCATAAGAACCAAATAGAAGAATACGGTGGCTCTTACGGGATAAGAGATAAAAATCTTCTTGAATCGGCAATTTCTCAGCCCCTTTCCGGATTTGATAATCAAGAGTTTCATATTGGTTTAATACAAAAGGCGGCTGCATATTTATTTTACCTTTGTAAAAATCACGCTTTTATCGATGGCAATAAACGTGTAGCCCTTGCATCAGCTCTGATTTTTCTAGATTTAAATGGCGTTGAAATAGAAGATCAAGAAGATTCGTTGTACGAACTCACGATCGGAGTTGCTGACGGAACTGTTTCATTAGAAAGCATTGTAAAGATTTTAGAAAAACTAAAACTTTAATTCAGTTCTAATAGAGGAGGGGCTTCAGCGCCTAACTTCATCTCCTCGCTCCGCTCAGGATTGCTAATGCAACCTTCGCTCCGGGCTAAAGCCACATTGCTTTGCCACTTCGGTTCGCGGGACGCGACTAAGGTCGCTCGAACCTCGTGTCAACCGCATCGCGCACAGGCGCTCGCGGCCGCAACGTCGAGGAGACTCTTTCGTTAAGCGAACATGCCGCGGATTTATCAGATGATTAAAATCATTTCGTTTGAGTATTTTTAAAGCAAAGTAACGCTTGACAATGTATCTCAATTGGGGAACAATCAAATTAAAGGGTAATTATCATGGCAAAAACAGCAATGATTCGGGCAAGAGTCGAAGGTAACTTAAAAAAGGACGTAGAAAATATACTCGACCATTTAGGTATCTCTGCTTCAGAAGCTATCAATATTTTTTATCATCAAATTAAACTTAGCAAAGGATTACCTTTTCCAGTTAAAATACCGAATAAAGTGACGCAAAAAACGTTTGAGGCAACGGATAAAAAGAAAGGCATAAAGTCTTTTAAATCTAAAGAGGAATTATTTACGAAGCTGGAAATATGAAATTTATTCCTGGCTTTACAACTCAATTTAATAAAGATATTAAGTTACAGAAGAAACGCAAAAAGGACTTAGAGAAACTCAAAGGAATCATGTCGCTACTGATTGATGGTATTTCATTAAGTTCAAAGCACAAAGACCATAAGTTAACTGGGAATTATAAGAATCGACGTGAATGTCATATTGAACCTGATTGGCTTTTGATCTACAAGGTAGAAGGCAATTTAATCATATTTGAAAGAACTGGAACGCATTCGGATTTATTCGATTAATTTTATTTTAGCAAAGCGGCACGTCGCTTAACTTCGTCTCCTCACTCCGCTCAGGATTGCTAATGCAACCTTCGCTCCGGGCTAAAGCCACATTGCTTTGCCACTTCGGTTCGCGAGACGGCGCTAAGGCGCCTCGAACCTTGTGCCAACCGCGTCGCGCACAAGCGCTTGCGGCCGCAACGTCGAGGAGACTCTTTCGTTAGGCGAACATTCAGCAATTAAACTATACAAATATATGAAATTAATCGAAAAAATTAAAGTAACGATAAAATCTCGTAAATTTCTTAATCGAGTAGCGCAGGGCGCTTTAATCATTATTGAATATTTATTAAAAGGATTTGTTTTACTTTTTGAACCTATGAAGAATATAGGATTAATATTATTGGGAGCGGTTGCCACTATCGCCTATCTTCATTACAGTGGATATTTAAATTCCATTACTGATAAAATAGTGCCAGCGGAACCTAGAATTGTAAGTTTTAGTTGCGATGATAATTCGACAAACTTAGGAAATCTTGAATATAGCATGCGCGTGGTCGCTAATGTTCGAAATGTGGGTGGTTCGGGGAATGTAGTGATTGAAGCCGATGGCTATCAAGGACAAGATAAATGGACTAAGTCTGAAATGATTTATATGAGCCCTCAACAAACTTCCAATGTAATTATAACGTTTGACGAGGTTTCTTTATTTGGCGGAGGATCACGTTGTTCGGTTCGAGCATTTGCTTATAGTAAGTGAGGCTGAACGTCGCCTAACTGCGGCTTCTCGCGGCGCATCGGGATCGCAAGCGACCCTCGCTTGGCCTTCGGCACATTGCTTTGTCGCTTCGACTTGCAAGACGTTCGCTAATGCTCACTCAAGTCTCGCGTCAACTCCTTCGCGCACAGGCGCTCGGAGACGCAACGTCGAGAAGCCTATTTCGTTATGCGAAATAATCGCAAAGTTATTCTTAAAAAGGAAATTTAAACTCATTATTTTGTATCTTTACTGTCTTGACAAAGGGTATACTTGCCAATATACTTGTCTTTTGGAGGATTTAGTTATATGCCTCAAGTCTCATTATATCTCGATCAAGATACGTTAAAAAAGATCGAAACTGCTGCTAAGAAAGAAAAGATTTCCATTTCACAATGGGTTAGAGTAAAAATACAAAGTTCCCTAGATAAGAAATGGCCTGAAGATTATTTTAATCTTTTTGGTTCGCTTAAAGATGACTCGTTTTCCGAGCCTAAAAAATTAAAATTCACTGATGATACGAAAAGAGAGGAATTGTGAATTACTTTCTCGATACGAATATCTGTATTTATTTTTTGAAAGGTAAAAGTGAAAATATAGAAAAGAATATTAGAAAGCTAAATCCGAACCGCATTAAAATACCTTCGGTTGTTAAAGCCGAATTGCTTTTAGGTGCATTTAAAAGTAACGATAAAAAAAAGAATAGGGAAGTTGTATTAAGTTTTTTGGATCCATTCGAAATTATCGGATTTAATGATATAGAATCAGAAATTTATGCTGAGGTCCGTAGTGATTTAGAAATTCAAGGGATTCCTATTGGCCCAAATGATTTGCTAATTGCTTCAGTTGTTCTAAGCTCAAATGGAATTTTAATTACTAATAATGAAAAAGAGTTCAAAAGGATTCCAAATTTAAAAGTAGAAAATTGGGTTTAATCTTGAGCCAAAGCGATTACTTCGCCTAACTTCATCTCCTCGCTCCGTTCGGGATCGCTAATGCGACCCTCGCTTCGGGCTAAAGCCACATTGCTTTGTCACCTCGGTTCGCGAGCCGGCGCTAATGCGCCTCGAACTGAAGTGACAACCGCTTCACGCTCAGGCGTTCGCGGACGCAACGTCGAGGAGACTCTTTCGTTAGACGCAATCGTCAAACTACTCAGGAGTATAGTTCTGCGATCGTTTAAAAAGGTTGACAATTATGTCTCTTTATTATAAATATGCGAAAATCAATTATTGCACAATCCAAGATAGATTGAAAGTTGGTAAAATATATGAGTCCTGAAATGAACCCCGAAAAGGATCTTTCTGACAACCTTTCTGAGATCGTTTCTTCAGAAGAGTTTGATAAATTTATTTCATTTTCAAATGAAGATATATCAATAGAAGATGTGGAACCATTATATTGCCCTAATACTATAGGGTAGTTAGTATTTGTGACCTCAGAAAAGTTCGATCAACTTTGGGAAATCTCATTTTCCCCAAAAGCCGCTGGCCTTTCTTCAAAGTATCCCAACCTTAAAGTTAATGATTCTGCTAAAGATGATATTTTTAAGGTATACGAAGAAACAAGAAAGAAAATCCATAATTATATGGTCGATCCGGAAGGACGAATTGATCGGCATAAAATTGCATCTACTGTAGTCTATTCGATCTTAAAAATTCTCCCTATTCGCGGTGCCCAATCTCAAACACCCTATGAACTACGATTTGCGAAAGTCGAATTCATGCCAAACGAAGTTTTTGCATGGCATTGCGGTTTATCGATTGTTTATTCGTTTATTATTGAACAAGCTAAACGGGATAAAGATCAAGAGCTTATTGACTCACTCAAAAATGGTTTTAAATTTCCTAAATGTTCACACGACAATTATGAAATTCATGTTCTAAGATCTTTATACTATGCTAGAGTCAACTCTAAATTTGATATATTCTCTTTTTCACATATATTCTTTTTAGTTGAGGAATATTCTAAATTGGCACTTTCTTCTGCTTTAATTTAACGCTGACTGATGTGACGACTGCGTCTAACTTCGTCTCCTCGCTTCGTTCGGGATCGCTCATGCGACCCTCACTTCGGGCTAAAGCCACATTGCTTTGTCACTTCGGTTCGCGAGGCGTTCGCTAAGGCTCACTCGAACCTCGTGCCAATCCCTTGCGCATATGCGCTTCGGGAACGCAACGTCGAGGAGACTCTTTCGTTAGACGACATGCCCTAAACTCAGCTTGATCTTGAAGGGTAAGGTAAATGATAGCTTGATAATTTATTTTGTAATTTTGCGATAAAATCAGTTCATTTTAAGTTGACATTGGTATGACCAAGGTTATACCAATGATATGAAAACAGCTATTTCAATTCCTGACGAGTTATTTAAAACTGCTGAAAAGACGGCTAAAAAGCTTGGTATTCCTCGGAGTCAGTTATTTGCAAAAGCATTAGAAGAATTCATCAAATCTCATAGTAAAGAATCCATAACTGAGAAGTTAAATAAAGTCTACAGCAGTAAATCTAAAGAAACCAAAAATAATATTACTGATTTATCCATAGAATCACTTCGCAAGAGCTTAAAAAATGATTCGTGGTGAAATTTGGTGGGTAGATTTAGGAATTCCCTTTGGAAGTGAACCTGGATTTAAACGTCCGGTTCTCATAATTCAAGATGATTCTTTTAATCAAAGTAATATTAATACTATAGTTTCGATTGCGATTACATCGAATTTAAATCTATCTGAAGCACCAGGTAATGTTTTAATTAGTAAGAAAGATTCGAATTTATCAAAGGACTCAGTCGTAAATGTCTCTCAAATTGTGACTTTAGACAAAGAAAGATTTCTTAACAAAGCTGGAAAACTCAAATCGAATAAACTAGATGAAGTTGAAGTAGGGCTTAAGCTGGTTACAGGCTTAGATTAAAGGGCACGTCGTCTAACTTCGTCTCCTCACTCCGTTCGGGATCGCTAATGCGACCCTCACTCCGGGCTAAAGCCACATTGCTTTGCCACTTCGGTTCGCAAGACGTTCGCTAAGGCTCACTCGAACCTCGTGCCAATCCCTCGCGCACAGGCGCTTCGGGACCGCAACGTCGAGGAGACTCTTTCGTTAGACGCCATTTTTATTATAACAAATAAGAATCTTGAATATAATCGATAAAATACATTATGATTGAATTGAAATTGATAATTACTAACATAATCGTTGGGATTACGGTCGCAATATTAACATTTATATTTGGTTTAAGAGCAGGAAAAAATCAAGTTGATCGATCCACTTTAAAAGAAAAATATAAAAACTTATTTGTTTACTTTGAAGATATATATAACTCACTTAATAAAGGTATATTATTACGCTGGAATTCATTCAAACCTATTGATACTCGCACTGGATCATATTCAGGGACGCCTTTAAGAAATATGATAATTGATGGTTCAATTTTAGATTTAGATGATAGATTAATAGCAAAATTAAAATTAACAGAAAAATTAGCTTTAAATTTAGGATCAAATATCTTTATTTTTATTGAAATAGTAAACAATCAATTACCTGAGATATTAAGTAAATATTTAATAAATGGCTTAATTAAAGAACCCTACCACTACTATAGCAGGAAAAATGAAAAATATAGATACATAAGCATAGATTTAAGAAATATACTAATGCCAAATTTTTTGGATCATTATAATTCTTTTAATGAAGATAAATCATTGTGGTTACAAATCGATTTTAATAATAATGGATCGCATATTTGGTATTCTATATGCCCGGAAGATGTAAAATCAAAATCAATATATTTATTGCTTTCAGAATTATCTAAAGCATTTGAAGAATTTGATGAATATAGTAAGCTAAAATCAGAACAAATTCCAATAAAAATTAAACTTGAAAAAATATTAAATAAATTAAAAAGAAAATCTAAGGAACCTCATTCATTTTGGGGAACTGCAATTACTGGTATAACTGATTTATTTAAATCATAAAAACGGCGTCTAACTTCGTCTCCTCGCTCCGTTCGGGATCGCTAATGCGACCCTCACTCCGGCTTCGCACATTGCTTTGCCACTTCGGTTCGCGAGTCGCTCGCTAAGGCTCGCTCGAACCTCGTGTCAACTCCTTCGCGCACAAGCGCTCGGAGACGCAACGTCGAGGAGACTCTTTCGTTAGGCGACAGTTTGGCAAATTTAGCTCTTAATCATTAATTTACTTGACATTGTAACCCATTGGGTTACAATAGGTTATTGATAATTTCATTTAAACATAAAGGTTTAGAACAGCATTTTGAAACCGGCAGTAAGAAAGGAATTCAACCGGATCACGCAGGAAAGTTAGGTAGAATTTTAGATAGATTAGACGCTTCATTAAATCCAAAGGATATGGATTTACCTTCATTTAAATTGCATCAGCTTAAAGGGAAAGAACAAGATCGTTGGTCAGTTTGGGTAAATGGAAATTGGCGTGTTACATTCGAGTTTGAAGGTGAAAACGCAATATTAGTCGATTACGAAGATTATCATTAAGAGTAGCAATTATGAATAAAAGAAAGCCTACGCATCCTGGTGAAGTTTTATTAGAAGATGTAATCAAACCATTGGGTCTGACTATTACAGAAGCGGCAAAAGACTTAGGAATATCTCGTAAAACACTTTCAGAAATCGTTAATGCCAAAAGTTCAATTACTCCTGAAACTGCGATTAGAATTGCATTGGCGACGAATACTTCTCCTGAAAGTTGGCTTAACATGCAGACTAAATTAGATTTATGGAATGCTTTACAAGATAAGCCTAAGAACGTGATTAAATTCCCAATCTCTGCTTAGGCATCATTTTAATACAGCCAAACCGATCGCCTAACTTCGTCTCCTCGCTCCGTTCGGGATCGCTCATGCGCCCCTCACTTCGGGCTAAAGCCACATTTGCTTTGTCACTCGGTTTGCGGGACGTTCGCTAAGGCTCACTCAAACCTCGTGCCAATTCTTTCGCGCGTTTAGCGCGCTCCAGAACCGCAAACGTCGAGGAGACTCTTTCGTTAGGCGACAGTCCCGCAAAGCTTTCATTCTCTGACAAAATTCACTCGACAAATGA
>NZ_QHCU01000013.1 GCF_003545925.1 Leptospira yasudae
CCCGCAAGGTCTTTGACTGTGGTCGTAAGGGAAGCCGTATACGTCGTGTTATACGCAAGAGCCGGAGTAGGGTCGAAAGTGGCAGATGTTCCCGCACACGTAACGCTTCCCGGAACGGCGGCGCCACCGTTTAACGTAAAACTTGCGGTCGTAATCGTGGCACAGTTCATCGGTTCGCTGAAAACGGCGCTGACATTCGTGTTGATTCCTACTCCTGTCAATGTATTTGCCGGAGTCACTAACGAAACCGTCGGTGCGGTGGAATCCGGTGCGACACCCGTACTAAAGGTCCAAGTAAAGGGTGCAGCGAGAGAATTTCCTGCGAGATCTTTTACTGCCGTCGAAATCGTCGCCGTGTAAGTCGTTGCATAGGCCAGGGGTAAGGTTGGAGTGAAGGTCGTCGCCGAACCGATACAACCGACGGTTCCTGCTACCGCTGTGAATCCATCCGTAAGAGTGATGTTTGCCGTTGTAAACGTAGAACAATCGATCGGTTCGCTAAAAGCCATGCTCAAAGAGCCGTTGACCGAAAATCCATTGGATGTATTTGCAGGATTGATAAACGAAACCGTCGGAGCAGTGACATCCGGTGCGGCTCCGGTCGTAAAATTCCAAGCATACAGAGTCGTGAGGGCGTTCCCCGCTAAATCTTTGGCGCCTGTTGTGATTCTCGCCGTATAGGCCGTATTTGCTGCAAGGGGAACGGTCGGTGCAAATGTAGCGGAAGTTCCTCCGCAGGTAACGGTTCCCGCGACTGCGGCTCCGTCATCCAACGTAAACGTAGTGTTGTCTATCGTTGTACAATTTACGTTTTCGCTAAAGGCAACGCTAACGGAAGAATTGTTCGGAACCGTAGGGTTTCCGTTGTTTGGGGTCGTTAAGGAAACGGCGGGAGCGATTAGATCTACGGTCGCAGCGGTCGTAAAATTCCAAATCAGATCTTCTTTGAGAGAAATTCCCGCTGCGGATTTAATTTCTTTCGCAATTGTTACGGTGTACGTTGTTGAGGAAGAAAGAGCGGAATTCGGTGTGAGAACGGCAGTCGTATTGTTCACCGTCAAGCTAGCGGGAATTAAAGTGGTCGCTTGTTTGAGAAAAAAAGTAGAAGCTGTAACGCTGGAAGGATCAAACGCTTCACTGAACGTAACCTGAATCGCCGTATTCAAAGGAATACCGTTCACGCCTGAACCCGGAGTGATTTGGGAAACGCTGAAAGAATTTCCTTTTCCGCTTATATCTAAATACGCGAGAAAAGGCAGATTATTTTTGCTTCCATTGACGCAATTCGCGTTCCAGACCAAAAATAGAACCAGTAAAATGGTTTTCGTAATTCTTTGCATAGTAACCCTCCAACGAAATCCGGGCTTCTCTCATTGATTGCTCCGGCGCTCATCGGATAGATTAGCACACATCGTTATCTTGGTTCATTTTAGGTTATAATATGAATTATAAACTTTGGAGACCAAAGTACGCGTTTGTTTGTCTCTCAAATTCTTGTCAAATTCACTAATATGAACACTTTATTATGAAAAAAAATTTTTACGTACATTGGTTTAGTTGTCTAAAAAAGGAATGCTAAAAATTCTTTCGTAAAAATCCCAAAGAATCTTGTTCATTTTATAACGAGAAAGCATAAACTCCACTGCTTAAAAAAGTGTGCTCAAATTTAGAACAAAATGAATCTCAAAAAGGACAATTGCTGAATCAAAATTGAATATTCCGATCGTTCAATTGTTGGAATGCAATACTTTCGTGTTTGCCCATCTTTCTTTCTCTATTGTAAGAAAAGATTCAACACAATCATTCTTATCATTCTTTGCATAACTACTTCCAACCGATCCCGATCGATTCTCTGTGCAGAAATCGAAATCCATCGATCAGTGTCGCGCAAATCGCGATTTTCCATCTCGCCGGTTTTAGATTCTTTGATGCGCGGAGAAGAAAAGAAAGGATCTCGCAGAATCTAACGAATTTCCGTTTCACGGATCATGCGGACTGTTTATTATGAAAATTTAATATAGTTCGCTCGTTTTGCGGAACGGAGATACAGGCGAATCGATCCTGTTTGCGAGATCGATCGTTTCGCTTTGTCGGGAACGAAATGCGGTACAGACTTCGTTTGGGAGGCAAAGAATAAGTCTATACAAATTCAATCCGTTTGACCAATTGGCCTAAGGAAGCCCTCGGATTATGTGTTTTTGCCGCCTTCGAATTCGGACGATGATCGGGCTTTTGGTTCTTTTATTTGGAAATATATTTCCAGTCGCAGGCGAGGGAATTCAGAACGTTCCTCAGGTAAGAATTCCTTTGGACGAGAGCAAAAGGCTGGATCCGGGAGAATTGGCCGAAAAGAGGGAAGGTTGGTATGTAACCGCGATTCCTTTGTTGAGCTCCGATCCGGTGCGGGGCCAAGGCGGAGGAATACGAGCCAGTCTCTTTTTCAACGGCAAGAAATCGGATCTTTATTACGAATACGAGCCGTATCGAAGTAAGGTCACTCTTCAGTTGTTTCAGACCAACGAAGGGGTAAAAAATCATTTCATTCAGTTCGATTCTCCCTATCTTTTCAATACCGCATTTCGGTTTAAAAGCAGTTTGGGACTGGATTATAACCCGAATTCTCAATATTTCGGAATCGGAGAATCCTCGCTCGGAACCTTATCGTATCGACCGCGTAACCTTCCCGGCGTAGGGCAAGTAGGCAACGCAAGTTTCGACGCGTATGAAGCGTCTCAATCCTACATTCGTCCATCGAGGGCCGCATCCGAAATCACTCCGACCGTAAGCGATCAAGGATACAATCAATATCTGTTCAACTCCACGACTCTCTTCAACAGCATCGATTATACATTTTGGAAAGCGTTCAAATGGGTCGTAGCGAACGAGATTTCCAAAAACATCATCGGTCATTCGGACGGGGTTTGGAATCCGTCGAAAGATCCGTATTGGGCGGGAAGCATTTGGGAAACATCCGTTCCCAACGGAGAATCCAAACTCACCGAAGATTACAAGGCCGGAAAAATCCGAGGATACAACGGAGGAGAAATCGTATATCTACGCGCCGGGATCGCATACGATACGAGGGACTTCGAGCCCGATCCCGATAGAGGAATATTAGTAGAATTGAATGTGGCAAACGTATCCAAACACACCGGTTCCAATTTCGATTACAACAAAGTCTTCTTTCAGACCAAATACTTTTATAAAATTCTTCCGAGCGTTTTCGAAGAATTGGTTTTTGCGACCCGAGGAGCGCTCGGATACACTTCCAAAGGCGCTCCTTTTTCCGAAGTGCGGTATATGTGGAGCTTGGACGGACCGATGACGGGGATAGGAGGATTGCAAACGATGCGGGGGTATCGTCAGGATCGTTTTGTCGCTCCTATGGTCGGCTTCGGAAGTATGGAGCTTCGTTGGAGATTTGCTACATTCAAAATCGGTGATGAACTTTTTACCTTAAGTCTTGTGCCCTTTTATGACGTGGGCCGCGTTTGGGATTCCGAAAAAAGAATCAATCTTCAGGGGTATAAACATTCCTGGGGCGGCGGACTTCGAATCATCTGGAACCAGGCAACCGTGATTCTGATCGACTTTGCGAAATCGAGAGAAGATACGCAAATGTTCGTCGATTTCAGTCACGCGTTTTGAAAATTGCGAATTCGTTTTCGAATCGATTTGCGAGGATGAATTCTCGTTTGCTTTGAAAGAATTCTTCCGTTTTTCAGAAGAAAGATTCATCGTTTTCAGGATCGAAAAACGGAAAGATAATCCGGGTTCTGATATTAATAAATTGTGAAATAATTTATTACTGATTTCATTCTGCGAAGCCTTTCTTGAATCCCCCGTTATTCGGTTTCCTGTTTCAAAGCGGATGAATTCTTCCGCTTTGATTGAACCAATCGTTTGAATTTACGAGCCGAAAACTCGACTTTCCGGTTCAATTAGAAATCCAGAATCAACCGAATTCTTCTAAAAAGCGATTTGTCGGTCCAAATACCCGCCGTCCTCCAGACATAGAGATCCACGCTGCTTTAACCAATTCCCCTTCCATTCTCCTCAAAAAGACCAAATTCTCATCAAAACTCGCTAATTTTCTCAGGAATATTTTCATTCAAAAATCAATTTGTATAAAATATAAGCATATATACTTAAGTTATCTAAAAAATAAACAATAATTTTAAAAACTGCTTGCAAGTTGTGCTTATTTTAAGAAATTCTAATTGAGGTGTGGATATGCTTCTAACCAATTACGAGACGGAATCTTTCTATGATGAGATGTTTTCGCCGGAGGGCGGAATTCGGCAGAGTTATGATTTTCTGAAATCCAGAATCGAAACGATGGACGACCGAGAACTCGTCCGCAGAAAGTCGAGCGCGGAAAAGGCTCTGCTTTCGCTTGGGATTACGTTCAACGTGTACGGAGATGAAGAGGAAGAAGAAAGGATCATGCCCTTCGACATCATTCCTCGTATCATCACTTCTCACGAATGGAAAAAGCTGGAAGAAGGTTTAAAACAAAGAACCCGCGCACTCAATCTTTTTATCCACGATATCTATCACGATGAAAAAATCATCAAGGACGGAGTCGTTCCCGCGGAATACGTTTATTCTTCCGCAGGTTATTTAAAGGAATGTAAAGGAATCAATCCTCCACAAGGAACTTGGATTCATATTTCGGGAACGGACCTGGTCCGCAACGGAGACGGAACGGTTCACGTGTTGGAGGACAATCTCCGTTGTCCTTCGGGCGTTTCCTATGTATTAGAAAATCGTGAAGTGATGAAAAAGACGTTTCCGGAACTGTTCGCAAGTTTGAACGTGCGTCCCACTTACGACTATCCGATTCGTTTGCGGGGAATGCTCGAATACATGAGCGGCAAATCCAATCCTTCGATCGCGGTCTTGACTCCGGGAATCTACAATTCGGCTTATTACGAACATTCTTTCCTTGCGCAGAAGATGGGAGTTCCTCTTGTCGAGGGAAGCGACCTCGTCGTCAAGGACGACAAGGTTTATATGAGAACCACAAGAGGTCTCAAGGTCGTCGACGTGATCTACAGACGGATCGACGACGCATTTCTCGATCCTCTCGTCTTTAACAAAGAATCGCTGTTAGGCGTTCCCGGAATTTTCGAGGCGTATAAAAAAGGAAACGTCGCTCTTGTGAACGCTCCCGGTGCGGGTGTTGCGGACGATAAGGTTCTTTATACGTTCGTTCCCGCGATGATCAAATACTATCTCGGAGAGGAAGCGATCATTCCGAACGTTCCCACTTATCTTTGTTCGAACGATAAGGATCGGGAATACGTGAAGGAGAATATCGCGAATCTCGTCGTAAAGGCGGCCAACGGAGCGGGCGGTTACGGAATGCTCATCGGTTCCCGTTCAAGCAAAAAGGAACAAAAGGAATTCTGCGAACTCATCGATAAAAGCCCGAGAAACTACATCGCACAACCGGTCCTGAGTTTATCCAGAGTGCCCACTCTGATCGAAGATAAACTCGAAGGAAGGCACGTGGATCTCAGACCGTTCATTCTCTACGGTGAAGACATCTATGTGATGCCCGGCGGTTTGACGCGCGTCGCCTTAAGAAAAGGATCTCTTGTCGTGAATTCTTCCCAAGGCGGCGGTTCGAAAGACACTTGGGTGATGGGCGAAGGCTAAAACATAAAAACACACATTAGAACGAAAGAGGTTGCTATGCTGAGCAGAGTGGCTGAGTCCGTGTACTGGATGAATCGGTATATGGAGAGGGCGGAGAATTATTCCCGGTTCATCGACGTAAATTTTCAATTATCCCTGGATTTGAACGAGGACGTAAACCGCCAATGGATGCCTCTCGTTTATACGACCGGCGATAACGAATTGTTTCAGAAAAAGTTTTCGGACGCTTCGAAGGAGAACGTGATTCACTTTATGACGTTCGATACGGAGAATCCGAATTCGATTCTGAATTGTCTGATCCGCTGCCGGGAAAACGCGCGCACCATCCGTGAGAATATCTCCACTCCTATGTGGGAAGTGATCAACGAATTCTATCTAAACTTCAAAGCGAAACGGCATTTCACCGATACGGATCTGACCGCGCTGAGCGAGTTCTTTAAGTCGATCCGAAATCAATGTCTTCTGTTTTACGGATGTCAAGAGGCGACGATTTCCCAGGACGAGGTTTGGTATTTCGCGCAGCTCGGACGTTATCTGGAAAGAGCGGATAAAACCGCGAGAATTCTCGACATGAAATATTTCATCCTTCTTCCTTCGCACGACGTTGGTTCGAATTTGGATTTGCTCCAATGGTTGTCCCTTTTGAAATCCACGAGCGCGCACGAGATGTTCAACCGGATCTACCAAAAGATCACTCCGAAGAACATCGCGGAGTTTCTGATTCTAGATAGACAATTTCCGAGGGCGGTTCGTTTTTCTCTTCGTAAAATATTCGAAAGTTTGAAACTACTCAGCGGAACCGATCCGGACGAATATTCCTGCGAAGCGGAAAAACGAGTGGGGGTTTTGTTATCCGAACTCAGTTACACGTCCGTGGACGAGATTTTCAGTTCGGGAATGCACGAATATCTGGACAAACTTCAGCTTCAGATCAACGGGATTCACGATCGGATCGACGAACGTTATTTTCGATTTTAGAATTCGGATTTTTTAATACGAAACAGCTTTTAGGCGGAAAATTTTTTTATGTCCATTCGAGTCGCTCTCACTCACGAAACCGTTTATCGTTACGATCGAAGCGTTTCGCTTTCCCCCCACGTCATTCGTCTTCGTCCGGCTCCTCATTGTAAAACGAATATCGTTTCGTATTCCCTGAAGGTGGAGCCGAACAATCAATTTCTCAATTGGCAACAGGACCCTTTCGGAAACTTTCAGGCCCGTTTGGTTTTTCCGGAAAAAACGGATCGTCTGAGCGTCCTCGTAGATCTCGTCGCGGATATGAAGGTCATCAATCCGTTCGACTTCTTCGTCGAATCCTATGCTGAGAATTTTCCGTTTGAATATGAGGAAATTCTAAAATACGAATTGGCTCCCTATAGTGTTCCTTCCGAAAAAGGAACCTTATTGAATTCTTATCTTAAGAATTTGAAAGCGGACGGTTTTGCTAAGCCGCAGCGGATCATCGATTTTATCGTGGCTCTCAATCAAAAACTTTCGAACGACATCGGTTACGTGATTCGTATGGAACCGGGAGTGCAGACCTGCGAGGAATCCCTTCAAAAAAGAACGGGATCCTGCAGGGATTCTTCGTATCTGCTCGTTCAGATTCTGCGTCATTTCGGTTTAGCGGCGCGTTTCGTTTCCGGTTATCTCATTCAATTGAAAGCGGATCAAACTCCTTTGGAAGGTCCGAAAGGTCCCGAAAAGGATTTCACGGATCTGCACGCGTGGGCGGAGGTTTTTCTTCCCGGAGCGGGTTGGGTGGGAATGGATCCGACTTCCGGTCTTTTGACGGGAGAAGGACATATACCGTTAGCCGCAACACCCGAGCCGATGAGCGCGGCGCCTATCTTCGGTTATGCGGACCCGGCCGATACGAAGTTCGACTTTAAAATGGAAGTCGAACGGATTCAGGAAAGTCCGCGCGTTACGCTTCCGTATTCGACGGCACGCTGGAACGATATTTTGCGGAGAGGAAAGGCGCTCGATCACAAGATCAAGGACTTGGGTCTTTCGATTTCCATCGGGGGGGAACCGACTTTTATTTCGGATTCGGATCGTCAGAGTCCGGAGTGGAATCACGAAGCCCTGGGGGAAGACAAGTTCGAACTTTCAAAAAGTCTAATGTACAAACTCAAGGACGAGTTTACATCCGGTTCCTTTCTGCAATTCTCCCAAGGAAAATGGTATCCGGGAGAACCCCTGCCTCGCTGGAGCATCGGTTGTTTTTGGAGAAAGGACGGACAGGATCTTTGGAAAGATTTTTCATTGTTGGCGGACGGTCCCGAAACTTCCGGTTCAAAGGCCAAAGCGGAGAATTTCGATCCTCATAAAGCGTCCGAAACATTGGCCTGTGCGATCTGCAGAACTCTCGGAATCGATCTTTCGTATATCGTTCCGATGTACGAGGACAATCTGTATTATCTTTGGAAAGAGGGAAATCTTCCCTTCGAGATGGAGAAAAAACTTTCCACCGCGTTCGACACGTTGGAAAGACAAAGGCTTTTGAAACTTTTGGACAAGGGTTTTAAGAAGGAAGCCGCGTTCGGTATTCCGGTATTTTATAATTATGTAAAGAAGGAATGGGAAAGTTCGGTTTGGCATTTTCGACGCGAGAAGTTGTTTTTGATTCCGGGGGATTCGCCTGCGGGTCTTCGAATTCCGTTTTCGGCGGTCGCGGATCGTTTTCGGGAAGTTCCGTATTTTACTTCGATCGAAAAGAAGGGCGCGCTTCCTTCCCGCAAATCGTTGGATGCGCTCGTTCAGAAGAGAGTGGATTCTCCAGGAAAAACGTTTTCCGAAAAGAATCTTCCGGTTCAATCCACGATCGTTGTAGAAGTTCGCGACGAGATTCTGCACGTCTTTCTTCCGCCCGTTCCTTCCACGGACGTTTGGGTCGAACTGATCGCTAGCATTGAACAAGCCGTGCTTGCTTCCGGATTTCAGGTTCGCATCGAAGGATACGAACCTACGATGGACGAACGAATCGGACAATTCAAGATCACTCCCGATCCGGGCGTGATCGAAGTGAATCTTCATCCTTCGACTTCTTTTGCGGAGCTGGAAAATAAAACGAGAATTCTTTACGAGAAGGCGATCGAAACCAAACTCAGCACGGAAAAATTTCAGATCGACGGAAGGGCTTCCGGAACGGGCGGCGGGAATCACATCACGTTAGGCGCTCTTGTTGCCGATGAAAGTCCTTTTTTGAAACGGCCCGATCTTCTCCGAAGTTTTGCGACGTATTGGCAGCATCATCCTTCCTTATCGTATTTATTTTCGGGTCTTTTTATCGGAACGACTTCTCAATCCCCTCGTATGGACGAAGGAAGAGAGGACACGTTGTATGAATTCGAGATCGCATGCAGACAGGTCGATCATCTCGAAAGCGTTCCTCCTTGGCTCGTCGATCGTCTGTTTCGCAACCTGCTCGTGGATATCACCGGCAATACTCACAGAGCGGAAATATCCATCGATAAGTTGTATTCTCCCGCGGGATCGACGGGACGTTTGGGGCTTGTCGAGTTTCGAGCCTTCGAGATGCCTCCTCATTACAAGATGAGCGTCGTCCAGCAGATGTTCGTGTTGTCTTTGTTGGCGCGTTTTTGGGAGGAACCGTATCGTCTTCCTCCGATTCGAAGAGGAACGGAACTGCACGACAAATATCTTCTTCCGTTTTACGTTTGGGAGGATTTTAAGGACGTTCTGAAAGACCTGAAGGCTCACGGTTATCCGTTTTACGAAGAGGATTTTATTCCGTTTTTTGAATTTAGATTTCCTGAATATGGTCACGTTCAAAAGGATCAGATCCGTTTGGAACTCAGGATGGCATTGGAGCCTTGGGACGTTCTGGGAGAAGAGGCGAATTCTTTCGGAACGTCGAGAGCGGTCGATTCCGCTTTGGAAAGAATCCAAGTGAGAGTGGAGGGTTGGACTCCGGGAAGATACGTTCTTTCCTGCAACGGTTACGAGGTTCCACTCAGGTCCACGGGAAAAAACGGGGAAGCGGTCGCTGGAGTTCGGTACAAGGCTTGGTCTCCGGTTTTTACGTTGCATCCGAATCTTCCGATCACAAATCCGCTCGTGTTCGATCTTTGGGATTCATGGAGCGAAAGATCGATCGGAGGTTGTAAGTATTACGTTTCGCATCCCGGCGGAAGAGCGTATGATACGTTCCCGGTGAATTCTTTCGAAGCCGAAAGCAGAAGGATCAATCGGTTTATCGATCAGGGACATACGGCCGGGGCTACGGAAGCTCCGAAAAATCTTTCCCATCCGCATTCTCCCTATACCTTGGATTTGCGACTTGCTCCGGGGCCGGGTTGGAAAAAAAAGTCTCCGTAAAGAATCGCCAAAATGTACGGACATTGAATCATGGTTCAGAATTTTATGGTCAACCCATCCAACGCCAGATTGAACTTGCGGGAAGGATACAGCCCGATTCCGTCCGTTTACGACGAACTTTACGACGGTGAGGGAAAACTCAGATCCAAATACGAATTCCTGATCAATTCCCTCGAATCGTTAAGCGAAGAGGATCTCAATCGAAGAAAAAGGGATTCCCTGAGAATTCTTCAGGAAAACGGTGTGACATACAACGTATACGAGGAACCGGGAGCCGTGGAAAGGCTTTGGTCCTTGGACCTGTTCCCCGTTTTAATGGAAAGCAAGGAATGGGAAGAGGTCGAACGGGGACTCATTCAAAGAGCCGAACTCCTCGACGCGTTGTTCAAAGACGTATACGGTCCGAGAAAACTTCTTTACGATAAAAAAATTCCGCCGGAAATTCTTTTCAGCTCCCCCGATTTTTTAAGACAATGCAACGGCTTCGGCCATTCTACCACGAACGAACTTTGTTTTATGGCTTCCGATCTTGCGAGACAAGAGAACGGAAGTTTTGTGGTGATCGGGGACCGCATCCAAGCTCCGAGCGGTTCCGGTTATTCTCTGGAGAATCGAATCGTTCTTTCTAGAATTTTTCCTTCGATCTACAGGGATTCGCAAGTGCATCGTGTCGCGTTGTATTTCCGTTCTTTGCGGAAGGCGCTTCAATCCCAATCCAAGATGCAGGATCGCGAACCGGTCATCGTTCTTTTGACGCCTGGCGCGGGGAATGAAACCTACTTTGAACACGCGTATCTTGCGGGTTATCTGGGTTTTACTCTGGCCCAAGCGGAGGACTTAACCGTTCGAAACAATTTCGTCTTTATCAAAACCGTCGAAGGTCTGCAGCAGGTGGACGTGATCTTTCGTCGCGTCGTCGATTCGTATATGGACCCTCTCGAACTCAAAGGCGATTCTCTTTTGGGTATACCAGGAATTTTGAATGTGATTCGGGAAGGAAACGT
This sequence comes from Leptospira yasudae, assembly GCF_003545925.1. Classification (NCBI taxonomy): domain Bacteria; kingdom Pseudomonadati; phylum Spirochaetota; class Leptospiria; order Leptospirales; family Leptospiraceae; genus Leptospira; species Leptospira yasudae. Next base: position 11,013 of record NZ_QHCU01000013.1, read on the forward strand.
CCGCGTCGCGAATCCGATCGGTTCCGGCTTTTTGGAAAACCGAGCGATCCATCCGTTCTTATCCTCTCTTTGCAAATATTATCTTTCCGAAGATCTGATTTTACCGAACGTGCGGACTTTGTGGATGGGAAATCCCGAATCCATGAAAGAAGTTTTCGATCGTCCGGAACGATTCGTATTCAAACGTGCGATGCGCGATCCTCTCGAACCGGGAGTTTTTCTTTCCTCTCTTCCGAGAGCGGAAATCGAAGAAGTGCGTAAAAAAGCTTCACTGCATCCGGAACGTTATGTGGCACAGGAGATCGTGAGCGGTTCGACTTGTCCGGTTCTCTCGGGAGATAAACTGATTCAAGGTCGTTCCGTGTTCCGCGCGTTTACGACTCTTTCCGAAAACGGTTATATGACGATGCCGGGCGGTCTGGTCCGGGTTACGGAGAATGTCGAAGATTTGATCGTGACCAATCAAACCGGAGCCGTGTCGAAAGATCTTTGGGTTCTTGCATCGGAGGAAAAAAAGGACGTTACGCTTCTTCCGGGCAAAACGGAAAGAATGCAGATCAAACGTTCGGGTGCGAGTATTCCGAGCCGGGTTGCGGACAATATGTTCTGGATGGGACGTTATGCGGAACGTTCGGAAAACCAAGCGCGATTGTTGCGCGAAGTCATCTTGAAGATGATTCACATGGAAGAAGCTTACGAAAAGGATCACGTTCAGCTTTTGCTGCAAACGGTGACGCACGTAACCGCGACGTATCCCGGCTTTTTGCAGCTTAATTTGGACGATCCGTTACAAGGCGCCAAAGAACAGATGTTCGCACAGGTATTTTCTGCGCATGTGACGGGAGGGATACAGTCCGATCTGAATTCTTTCGTTCGATCCTCCAAGTCCGTAAGAGACCGGCTTTCCGAGGATATGCGTTATATTCTTTCCATGATCGAAACCGAAGGCGCGGGAAAGGCGGCGTCGTACGATGAAATATTAGAATATTTGATTCTTCTAATAACGAGACTTGCGTCGCTTTCCGGTTTGGGGATCGAAAGTATGTCCCGAGAAACCGGCTGGTATTTTATGAATATGGGAAAACGGATCGAACGAGCTTCGTATACGATTCGTCTCGTGACTTCCGTTCTGAATCTTTCCACGCTGTACAACAAAAGTATGTTCGAAGCTCTCTTGAACATCAACGACATCAAGATCACGTATCGAAGAAGATACAGATACAGAGTCGAGGCAGAGTCCGTTCTGGATATTCTTCTGTTCGACGAAACGAACCCGAGATCGCTCGCGTATCAGCTCCGTAAAATCGGGGAATACGTTTCCTATCTTCCTCACTCCGAAAAGGAAGAGGCGACCGCGGAAGAACGAATCGTATCCGAGGTGAGAAACCGTTTTATTCAGGAAGACGCAAAACGGCTTTTCGAATACGTGAATCCTTCCTTAAGCATCGTGCGTTGGCTCAACGACATCAACTATCAGATCGCCTCCTTGTCCGAATCGATCGGAGCCAGATATTTCCGATACGTGGAAGAACAGATCCAACTCGGAGATTACAATGGCTGAATATACGGTAAAACACGTTACGCGATACAACTATCAGGAAGAGGTTTCGCACTGTCATAATCTCGCGCATATGTGTCCGGTGACCAATCGTCATCAGGATTGCAGCGATCTCAAGTTGAGAGTTCAGCCCGGACCTTCCGTATCGGGTTATCGCAAGGACTACTTCGGGAATCTGGTATATTCGTTTTCCGTAGAGGATTCTCATACGTCCTTGGAAATCGTATCCGAAAGCCGCGTTACGACGCATCCCGTCGATTACGGGGATTTGACTCATTCTCCCAAGGTTTCCGAAATCCCGGTTCTGTTGAAATCTTCCCATTTCAAGGAGGATTTGGAGGCGTTGGAATACGTTGCGGATTCTTCGTTTATCAGCAAACATCCTGTGTTTGCGGAATTCGCCCATTCTATGATGGATTCGGAAACGCCGCTATTACAGGCGGTGATGGATTATACATTCAAGTTTTATAAAACGTTCGAGTTTAAGTCGGGCGCTACCACGATCCACACTCCGCCGGCTCAGGTTTTAAAAATCAAGAAGGGTGTTTGTCAGGACTTCACGCATCTTTCGATCGCCGCGTTACGAAGCATCGGAATTCCCTGCCGATACGTTTCGGGTTATATCGAAACCTTTCCTCCTCCCGGACAAAAGAAACTGCAGGGGAGCGACGCTTCACACGCTTGGTTTTCGGTGTATTCTCCCGGAATCGGTTGGGTGGACTACGATCCGACGAACGGAAAAATGTTAAGCGAAGAGTATATCTTCACATCCGTCGGCCGCGACTTTTCGGACGTTTCTCCTTTGAAGGGGATTTTGTTCGGAGGCGGAAAACACAAACTCAAAGTAGAGGTCGACGTGATTCGCGGGTAAACATCGCGCTTTTCCCGTCGATCGTTTGAAGTCAGAAGGGAAGAATGTTCTGATCCTTCCGTTTTTTTCACTTGCCTCCTCGTCCGAAATCTTTTACAGTATCGTCCGAAAAAACTTTAGGACGAATCGATATGAATCCAATTCTTAAGAATATTCTCGCGTTTATCGCAGGCGCGATCGTCGGGAGCGTAGTCAACATGGGAATCATCACCGTAAGCGGTTCGATCATTCCTCCTCCGGCCGGGGCCGACGTGACAACGACGGAAGGTTTGAAAGCTTCGATTCATCTGTTCGAACCGAAACATTTTCTCATGCCGTTTTTAGCGCACGCATTGGGAACGTTCTCCGGAGCGATCGTCGCCGCTACTATCGCAGCGAGTCACAAACTGCTTTTTGCTTTGAGCATCGGGGTTCTGTTTTTAGCGGGAGGAATCGCAAGCGTATTCATGATTCCTTCTCCTCTTTGGTTCACCTTCGTCGATTTGGCGGGTGCGTATCTTCCGTTCGGTTTTCTTGCGGGAAAATTGGCGGTTAAGGATTAATGGAAAAGTAGAATATTCTAAAATTCTAAACTAATTTGCGGAAACGAACGTAGAAAGGGTCGTAACCCATGGCTTTCCAGAAAGAAACCGCGTTTTCGTTTTCCGCGATGGCCCTGAGTTCCACGCTTTTGAACTCCTGATCCTTGGCCCAGGATTCGCAGGCGAGGACGAGGGGTTTCATATAACCCGCTTTTTGTTTTCCCCGTTTGGTTACCGCAAGATCGATAAATAGGGTTTTGTCCTCTTCCAAATACGGTTTGTCTTCCGTTCTTGCGATCAGAAGCGATACGAGTTCGGAACCCAAAAAACCTCCGAGCAACAAAACCTTCCCCGTACCTCTCAATTTTAAATAGACGTCGATCATCTTGGTTCCGGCCCGAGGGCGGATCTTGAAAACTCCGTCGAGTTTCATCGAGTTGACGAGACGAAAGAATTGATTTACGAGTTCGATCGCGCTTTCCCTGTGTTCGGGAAGAAGATTGGCGATTTGAAACGGTTCCGTTTTCGTTTTGGATTTCGGCATGATACTTTAAATGGGCGTTGTCCGATTCGAGTAGAACGATTTTTGTAAAAATCTACGAAGTTCGTATATTTGCATCCAATTTTTTTAAGAACGGATTTCGTAGCTGAAGTGAACGACTTCTTCTCCGCTTCCTCCCGTCGCTCTATAAAAATCCACGGCTTCCTTGTCCTCTTTCAAAGCGTCCACAAAAATCGATCCGATCTTTTTTGAAGCGCAGTAATCTCGAAGTTCGGATAATAAGGAAGAACCGATTCCTTGTCGATGATACTTCGGTAAAACCGCGATATCGTAGAGAAACATTTCCAACGCATCGGAAGAATACATCGGCAATTCGTAGCCGGTCAGTCCTCCGACGACTTGATCGGCATCGAGCGCGGCTAAGACTACGAATTCCGATTTTCGTAACAGGTCTTCGAGACGTTTCTCATCCGTGCCTGCAGCCGTTTTCGTTTCGAAAACTTCCGCGAACAATCGAACCAATTCTTGAAAAAGTTTTAGATCTCCCGAACTCAAGCGGCGGATTCGGATGGAAGAGGGATCGTTCATCGGGAACCTCGATCAAAGAAAAATTCGAGTTCTCTTATCATTGCAAACGAACGCAAATTCAAGAATTTCTTTTTAAAAAAATTATCCGACTTTCGAGTCGATGGAGATGGTTTTTTTAGTCTTCTCGGTTTTTTGCAAGAAAGGCGCACAAAATCGCAAGAAGGAACGTGATCGGTGTAAAGATTCTCGTTTCCAAACTGCTTTCCGCCAATAGATTCCCGATCGTATTGAGTGAAAACAATGCGGACATGATCCAAAGAAGGATGCGTACGACTTTGGGAGGAACGGCTTTTTGGAAAAAACCGTTTTGGATCAACGCGATCCAAATAAAAAAAGAATTCAACGTTAAGGAGATGAGTTCGAATACGATCATCTGTTCACGGCTCTGTAAGCGACCTCCCCATACGATTGTGAACGGAATCAGACCCGTCAAAACAAGAACGTGAAAGATTGTTACGAGAACGAAAATCAGAAGTAGAAGTTTCGCAGCGACGAGCTTTGCTTTTGAAGAATCGAATTGCATAGGAAATTTTTGCGAAATTTATCCTGCTATGAAAAGTAGAATTCTTTGTAAATGGGAGCTATAACAAAAAAACCGAGAGGGAATTCGCACGGTCAACGAATGGATTTTTTGATTTCGTTTAATTCTCCGGAAAGATTCTTTCTTGCCTGGGTTTCAAAACGACGGAAGAATTCTTCCGTTTTGTAGATTCTTTCCAAGCCGAGAAAGTATTCCAAGACTTTCTTTCTTCCGAGGAGATACTGGTCGTCCGTGTAAATCGAATATTCTCTTCTTATGTTTTTGTAATCATTTTGGATTCAAACAAACTTTCCTTCGAACTTCCGAGAATCCGTTTTTCTTTATGTTTTATATAGTTTTGCAGTTAAAGTTATGCGCTATTTACCACATTTTTCTATTGTGGTTCTATTTTTTCTTGCGCCGGTATCGTTTGTGATCTTAATTTGTCAAAAACATCACAAATTGGATGGATTTCTTATGTCGACTGCGGTGAAAAAGCGTTGTTTGC
>NZ_QHCU01000014.1 GCF_003545925.1 Leptospira yasudae
TGTGATCTTAATTTGTCAAAAACATCACAAATTGGATGGATTTCTTATGTCGACTGCGGTGAAAAAGCGTTGTTTGCGATTGGTCGTTTTTGTTTTCGGGCTTATTGTTTTTTTTAGTCATGAAAAATCCAGACTTTTTGCGCAACCGGTCGGTCCGATCGAGCTAAATACGGGCAGTTATCAAGCAAACGACTGGAATTCGCTTTTCGAGCAGGCCTTTCATCTTACGAGTGTGAACTCTTGGGATCAACTGGTGAATCAGCAGTTTATCTCCTTTAAGGCGGATTGGGAGACGCAGGCAAACGTAGAATTTACGAATCTTCTCTCAACGATTACCCAAACCGACGGAATTGTCGGCAATCAAGCGTATATCGATTACGTTACCAATTATCTCAAGATTGAAAAAGAGGATGCGGCTAAGAATTGGGAAGTCTTGGCCTCGGCTCGGATTCAAGAGGAACGGAATTATTTTCTTTCGAGTTTGCAAGGCGCACAGGTGGATGCGTTAGGCAACACGATTCCGAATCCTTCGGGCGGAGCGGTCTCCCAAGCCTTAGAACAGTGGAACTCGAATTTTCAGCAGAACGTTCAAGTCGGTCTTTACGAATTCCAAAGGGCATTGACGGATCTTCAGTCGACGTTCCAAACGATGTGGAACTCGATCTCGGCGACGGACGCGGAGTTTGCGACTAACTTACAGCAGATCGAGGCTTTCGAGACACAAGTACGCAATACCGTTCAAGCCAACAACGACGGACTGAAAGCGTATTTGTTGCAGCAGTCGCTTTTGCATAACCGGAACTCGGCCGGTGTGTCTCTGCTGGGAGACTTCAGTACTCTTACAAATGCGCAGCTCTTGACCGCGTACAACAGCATCGATGAGACGAAGCTGAACGCAGCGGGAAGAAGATTGAAGGATTTGATCGACGATTTGAGCGCGGCTTTGGATCCGGCTCATCCGGCGTCGCTTACGGATATTGCGGATACGATGCAGGATTATTTGGAAGAGCAGCAAACGTATGCGACTACGACCGCGCAAGGGTATCGGGATGCGGAGTATGATATTTGGACGTATGGAATTGGTACTACGCATGCCATTGACCTTACGGGTTCTTTTACAACTACGACTTGGAATCATGCGGTGGCAAACCTTGCACGTAGCTATATCGACAGTCCTACGACAGCGAATCACAGCGCTTTGATGTCGGCCTTGAACGGTTATTTAGGAAATCCTAATTTAGTGGTGAGTGACGTTGGCAATGTGGATTTGGTGGCAAATTCAGATTCCGGTTTTACAAATCAATACCTTTTTTTCAATTCCGATCCGGGGACACCCTTTTTGAGAGTGGGGGGATCGTATCGGACTGAAGGAACGGGGTTTTGGACATTTGAAGGTCTATATTGGGCGGGATGGGCTGGTGTGTTTTGGACGTACACGGAATTGTACGGGGAACAAAACACTTACTTTCAAGGGAACGTTCAGGTTCACGATTTAGCGGCTCAGAATAACGCGGAATTGTATGAGGGATATAGGGACGAACTCGGTGCCAAATTCAATACTTGGCAAAACACACTTCTGCCAGCGATTCAGAACTGGGAACAACAGGTAACGGATTACAAGGCGCGATATACGGAATGGCAGACGAAAAAGGTGGAACTACAGGCGAATCTGCAGACTCAGTATCAATCACAATCTGCGGAACTCTTTCAAAATCGGGACAATTGGCTGACGGAGCTTTCGAATCTGAAAGCGGACGCAAACAATGCTGCGAACAACGTATCCGTTCCCGTTTTTTCGGCGAACGTCAACACGGGTTCGCTTGCCTCGATTTCACAACAGATCAGCTCGTTTCAGAACACGGATCTTCCGGATGCAAACGTCATCAATCAGTTCTCTACGAATCTGCAGCAGGTGGTCAACGGGGCGTATAACCTGAGTTTGATCGAAGCGAATCAGATTTCCGCTCTTCAAAGCCAGAAGGAAGCTTTGGAAAGTCTTACCCAAAACTTAAAAAAACAGAGAGAGATGAAGGACGAGGTTCCGGATGACGTGTTGATTAAGTTTACCGGTAAAAACTCGAATGGGGATGATTCCAACGCTGCGGAAGCGGGTATGTGCATGGGGAGCAAATACAAATCGAATCAAGCCGCGTGCGACGCACTCCAAGATGACAATCGTTATTTTCAAAATAAATATCAGGATGTATATACGGACTCCGCCGGGAATATCCATGTTGTCTATGAGGATAGTACAGGAGTTGCCAGCTTAGACGCGGGAAAGGACGCGACGGATTTTAATAGCTATCACTTAGGAACAAAAACTGTAGATCGAGTGATCGGGAATGCGGGAACGGTGAAGCTTGCGGATACAAGCAAGTTAGGCGGAATCTTTGCGTCGAACTGGTTGTCCGAGTCAAAGGAAGACGAGTTTGTCGCGTATATGAACCAGTCTCAGTCCAATCGGACTAAGGATTATCTGAACGACGAGTTTATCGATTCGATTTCCGCCAATCTACAAGATCTGAATCGTGCAAAGACTCAAAACAACATCACGGCTCAAAAAAGTGCGATTGCACAAGCCAACATTCACAAGACTGCTTCGAGTCTAGTTCAGGCGATGTACGGAGGACAATCCGGGACTGCGTGGGCGAAACAACAGGTTAAGGATATGACGGTTTCCGCCGTTTCCAAAGCGATTTCGAAAGCGTTCCCGAATTTGTCGCCGGATATGGTGGCAGCGTGGCTCGGGAACAAAGAGAACGAAAAAGCTCGCAAGAAAGCGGAACAGCAGATGCAAACTCGGACCATCGTAACCGCCGGAGTGATCGGAGCCGCCGTTACCGTTCTGGGTCCTTTAGCGCTTATGGGAGCAGGAAGCTCTATGACCTTAGCCGCCGCCGGGTCATTGGCCGCGACCGGGGCCGCTTCCGGAGCGATCACAGCTGCCGCACTCACGTATGTTCCCGGTTTGAAAGAAATCGGAAAACCTCTCGCTACGATTTTAAACAAGGGAACCTCGGAGCTTCTCGTAGGGACTACGAAACTATTGACGTCTTCGGATCTTGCCTACGGGGCGGCCGATTTAGGAATCGTATCCAAGGATACATTAAAACATTATAAAACACAGGGAATGGAGACCGCTGAATATGTGCGAGGTAAGGATCTGCAAGCGATTCTTGCAACGGGGGATATTCAGGCGCAGTACAAGGCTGCGTTCAAGGAAGGGGCGTATCTGAAATTTTCGGAAGCGATTTCAACCGGCACAGGAGGAGCGATCGATCCGAAATTGTTGTCCGCACTTTGGCAAGAACACGACCGTAGAATTGCCGCGAACAAAGCCGAACGAGAACAGCAACAACAGATGCTTTCTACTGCCGCATCGATTGCTGCGGCGGTGGCGATGCAGTTTCTTCCGGGACCGGGAAGTGTGGCGGGAGCCAGTCTATTATCGCAGGTAGGGGCTTATTTCAGTTCCGCACAAGGAATGGTAGCGATGGCGAATGCGGCGGTCCAGGGAGTGATCGCATCCCGCCACGGCAACATGAATGAGTTATTTGCCGGCGTAACCAACGGATTGCTGTTAGGTGTGACTGGCCCTGCGGGACTCGCCGGCTATATCAGCTATACCCCTGAACAAAAGTTAAATACGCTTAGCGACTTAATCGACCGGGGAATGAGCGGCGCG
>NZ_QHCU01000016.1 GCF_003545925.1 Leptospira yasudae
TAAACGCAACTTACTTTCGGGCTCCAAGCTAAATCTACATACATCTGTTGACCCGTCGCTTTGTTTCTAACAGCTTCACCTAATTCGAAGCCTTGTTCAGTTCCATTCTCTTTCATTTGTAATTGTCGTAACCCTTGGGAAAACAAGCCTTCTCGGCCTTCACTCGATCCTCGATTACATCAGGTGGAATGTCGTCGATGCATCTTGCAATTTTCAAATCCATTTCACAATCGTAAGCATTACGAAAACTTTTGATGTAATTAGGGCTAACCTTTTTACTTGCGCGCGTAGATCCTACATTAGGATCATCGAGATTTGCATCCGGTCTAAATGTTCTCAATTCTATTGGAGAATATTTGTCTCTTAAGTTAAAGAATCCCTTATCGAGAACTTTGCCTTGATATTTAAAAAGCACCAGTCCTTCCGAAGTTTCTTCCATATTGACCGTATATTTTTCATTATTATCAAAAAACTTTACTTTTAAAGTTTTGTTTTTTGAATCGACTTCTCCACATACATCCGGATTGACGCTCTTGCTGCCCAAATCCAAAAGCTCATACAAGGCACCAGCTTCTTTTAACCAATAAACTCCGGAAATACTCGGATCGGACAAACTCAATCTACCGACTTTTTGAATGTCGGTAGTCGTTTGATCTGCGGACACTTCCTCTTGCTTTTTGCAGAAAAGAAAAAGTAAAATAACAATTAAAAAACTTAATATGGTTCGATTCATTTTCATCTCCTCATTCATTGTAGTAGATCTTAAACACTTTAGGCAATTGATTCATTTGCTCTGGACCTGGCTTAGGATGAAAGTCAATTACCGCGTTACGATCAGCCCCACCTGACGATCCGTTTGTATGATTCAAATTCACCCAACCCGCCGCTGTCTTCATCCAAAGACAATAATGATTTGGTCCTGGAAGTCCGTTTGTATCATCATATACCTGAATTACCGCGCCTACTTCAAAAGTATTTAATTTAGCCTCTAACTTGTCCACTGGAATCGGACTGGTAAAGTTTGTAAAATTCTCACTGCCTGCTTGAGCGTTAAAACCGCTGTAATCAAAACCGCCTCCGTCCACTCCCCAAGATTTCGTATAACCTGCCATGTGACCCTTGTCCCATACAGGCGCCTTCGTATCTGTTCCCATTGTAACGTCTCCCGTAAGTAACTTTTGGGTATAGAATTCTCCGAAACTCATCTTCGTCTTTCCACTCAAAACTGCTTGTTGCCAATTCGTATAAATTCGGCAAGTTGCAGAACCGATTTTCTCGGCTAACTCTTGCGGTGATTTGTCGCTAAAAATCCAATCACGAACCCCCTCAAACTGTTTCTGGGATTCTCCTTCTAAACTCACTATGGGCTTGAATGTTTCCTTACTGTATTCTGTTCGCAATGTATTGATGACGGTTGCCAACTGCACGATTGTCCCCTCTCCCCCAGACTGCTTTCCATATAACGGTTTTGTAATCTCATCCGCCATCGCTCTGATTTGCTCTGGAGTCTTTCCGGCTGGATCGAAATCGTAACCTTTGTAAGTCCGGTCTACAACTTCTCTGAGTTGAGCGTCAGTCATCCCCGTTGGTTTGTTATACGTTAATATAGTTTTTACCTTCCCAATCGCTTCAGTGATCGCTGAAGTAGACGTATGAACGCCATCCATTGAAGTTCTAATTGGAAATTGACCCGACTCCGGTCCTTTTGTAACCACGTTCGAATTGTATTTCGCATACGGTCCCGTAAATTGACCTGTCTGTGGATCACGGGAAGAGTAAGCGCTGTTAATAAAGCTTTGCACCATTTGTCTTTCCTGTGCGGATAATTCCTTCGTGTATTGCGCAATCTTTGCCTTGTCAGCAACCGGATCCAAGCCTGCAATCTTCGATTTGAGATCGTTGATTTTTGTCTCAATCGACGTTGCTATGTCTTTCAAGCCGGGAATCGATTTCATTATATCCACTAATCTTGGAATCGTATCTGCTTGATAGTTGTGAACCCAAACACCCTTCTCTCCCACAAAGTAACTGTGAGTCTCTTCCACTTCGAAGTTGTAAACTCGTTCTGACTGAGAAAGCTCTCTTGTATCCGATACGCTGATATACTCTCCCTTCGTTCCGATCAACTGATCTCCAGGTAAAAGATCTTTCGCCTTCACCCAACCCGATTTCGACGTAAAGTAAGGGTGATTCCAAGTGCTAACGATCGTTTCTCCCGTTCCAAGGCTGATTTCATACAATGCGTCTCCGTCATGGTTCATCGTCTCCGTTACAGGTTTGTAGAACATTTCACCGGTCTCTTCGTCCTTTGTAAGAACCTCGTCCCCAATCTGAATCGTCTCGATCTTCTTGAGTCCCGTCTTCGTATGAACCAACGTCCCCGCAACAAAACACTGCTGGAAGACCAAATTCCCATTCGAATCCACATACGCAAATTCACCAAACGCGTTACCAGCCAGGTTGTTTAGATAAATATTTGC
>NZ_QHCU01000017.1 GCF_003545925.1 Leptospira yasudae
CTGCCTTACCTGACAACCACAAGTTTGCCTACAAGGATTCGGATGGGAAAACAAAATACATCACGAAAGCGGAGATTTTAAAATCTGGAGAATTGTTCTTTTCCGCGAATAACTCTATCAAATACACCGAAACAGTTCAAAGAGCTTTTGAGACTCAATCAGCTCGTGCGATCGAGAGCTTACCGGAAGGGGAACGATTGGCGGCAAGAACCGCACTTTACAACAAGTTAACGGATGTGGTTCATACAACACAATCGGGAGCGAACAGCGGACTCAAACTGCAGATGATGGGGACAATCGAATACATGAGATCCAAGTATGGAGAGAATGGAGCGGGTTTTACCTACGATCCGGCCGCTCATGGTCCTAGCGGCGAAAAATACTTTAACGAGGTGAAGGCGTTTATTTTTAGTGGAAAGGATTCGTCTGAGCTTGCAAACTCGTTTGGGAGTCCGATTTGCCGAATGTATTCGAATTTCGTGCAAGGGGTTATGAACGGTTCGTTTGAAGGGAGCTTTGCTGAATATGCGATTGCAAAGTTTAGACGAGGAGATGTGAGTGCAACGACTGAACCATATCGAGTCCATAATGGCATGGGGGTTCCTCAGCCATCCAGCACATCTTTTGTTTATGATCGAGGGGGAATCAATCCGGGGTCAACAGACAGAAGGGTTACATTACCTGCACCGAATGTTCCTGACCTGACACCATTGACGGAAGGATCGATTCGAGATTTTATTCAGGGCAGTGTTACAAAAGGCGCTATTAAAGAAGGATCTGTCGTTCAATTTCATGTGGACAACGACAGTGCGGCTGGCGCTAATCACTTTTTGACCGGAATCGTTGTGAAAAACGCAGATGGGACGTATGATGTGAAGATTTCTGATCATACATCAACACGCGTTCAGTCGAAATCCATCAGCGAATATTTGTCAAAAAACAAAATTCATAAAGTGTATTTATGATAACGGAGGAAAATATGAAGTTTAGAATATATACCACCTTAGTATCCGTGATATGGAGCTGTTTTGTATTGGTATTTGCGAGTTCTTGTAAAGAGCCTAAACAAAATGCAGAAGTTACAGAAACTGCTTCTAAACAACAAATTGCAGCAGACTTGGAATTGATCAATTCATATGGAGGTGATCTTTTGTTGCAAAAAATGTCCGATGATTTAATGGAATTTTTGGGTAAGAAAAGAAGGAATAAGAGGGCTTATTTTTGTATGGAATTAGATCCAAAGAAAGAAAAGATTCGATTCGGTTTTAATTCAATGAAGGAAGAGCAGCCTATCGAATCGATTGATCTTCCCTTAAAATACGATTCTGAAAAGAAAACATTCACTGTTTCTAATGCTGGTGAAACATTGTATTTAAAAGAGTATGTGAAAGAATCAGAAAGACAAAGACCGTATTTGTATTTTTCTTTTGATTTAAAAGAGATTGGGAGCGAAGAGGTAATCCAAAGAGATAGAAAGAACAGAATTGGAGAAGTATTTGAAGAACTGCCAATTGTATGGTCTGATCCTAATGCGCGGAAAAAAGGAAATTTTGACTCTTGTTTAGTCGACATCGAAGGCGCACTTCAACTTGAAGCGGAGGGAGCTAACAGCCCTACGTATTAAAAAACTAAGCGACCTCGGCATTTAGATAAATGTGATGTATTCTCCACTTTTTGCTTTGGACAAAGACAAGTTTGATACGGAGCCGAAGGCGGTGGAATAAAGGGATTTCAAAGGTTGAAAGAAAGCTTGTATGAAAGAGAATGGAACTGAACAAGGCTTCGAATTAGGCGAAGCTGTTAGAAACAAAGCGACGGGTCAACAGATGTATGTAGATTTAGCTTGGAGCCCGAAAGTAAGTTGCGTTTACTTTGATCCGGAGAAGGAAAGTCTTGTAAAGGTTCAGATGTTGCCTGAGTCATTGGAGCGGATTCAGGGAATCCTGCCGTATCTTCCGAAGTAAGAAGATGTATGACGACGAGCGAAAGATCGGGTGTGATTTAAACATTCTTAGCTCAAAGACATTTTGTTTTACAAAAGAATAGATGAACAAGAATTTCTTTCCTTCTTCTCCTTTCTAATTTACAACTGTATGCAGTGGACGACTCTTTGATGCATCAAAGAGTCGAATCCGGCTGCTTAACCCCTCTACTTTTTCTTTTTTCCACAGACTCCGCGAGAGTGATCGTAGCGTAAATCCTGCATTGCACCATGTATTTGGAATATTCTGTTTTTGTTACAGAGAGCGGAATGGTGCGGTGCTGATTGAAGCGGAGAGCGCGTTTCGCGCAGCGAACTCGCCCGGACCCGGCTATATCAGCTATACCCCTGAACAAAAGTTAAATACGCTTAGCGACTTAATCGACCGGGGAATGAGCGGCGCG
>NZ_QHCU01000019.1 GCF_003545925.1 Leptospira yasudae
ACTCAGGAAATCGCTGCGGGTGCGGACGATCTCACCTCATTCTCCGGAAACATGCACGGACAAGCCGAAAACTTAGGACAACTCATCGGCAAATTCAAAACGAATTGATGAAAAACGCAGATACGGTTGAGTTAGAACCTCTCCCAAGAGCCTGTTCTTTAATTTTACAAGATAATCGTGAATTATAATTCTAAGTCCTTATATACTTAAGGGATGAATATTTGAATTGAAGGAATTCCGTTATTCGATACAATAACTTTTCCCATTTCGGCGGCAAAAGGTGGAACGGTATGAGTATTCGAGTTCGCATTTCATTATATTTATCGATTGTTTTGTTTATCGGCTTTTCGATTCTTGCGGCGATCAATTCCGTTACTTCGTATCAAAACCTCAAAGCGGAAGTCGAAAATAATTCGACGATCACTTCCGAACGATGGTCTTTGGAAGTAAAAGACATTCTTGATTCTGCGATGTTTTATGCGAGGGGATTTCGTTCTCCTCTGATTTATACGTCTCCTCCTCGCAATGAAATCATCGGTTCAATCCGTGAAGTCATCGAACGAAACCCTTCCTTCTTTGCGCTTTGGCTCGTATACGAACCGAATCTTTACGACGGAAAGGACGCGCAATTCCGCAATGCGGTCGGTCATGACGCAAGCGGACGATTCGTTCCTTACGTCTATCAATCCGGTGAAAAAGGGAAAGCCAAAATCGACGCGAGCGTCGGCTATGAAAACACGGACGGCACAGGCGACTTCTATCAAATTCCGAAAAAGAAAAACACCTACTTCGTTTCCGAACCGTATCGTTATAAATCCAGAAACGTAGACACGATGATGCTTTCCATCGTCGCTCCGATCAGCAAGGAGGGTTTTTTCAGAGGCGCGTGCGGAATCGATCTCAAGGTGGAAGAACTCCAAAAGAAATTCGGAGAAGTAAAACCGTTTCGCGGTCAAGGTTATATGACCTTGGTTTCACCGAGCGGTTTGTATGCGGTCAACGGAAAGGACGTAAAGCTGATCGGAAATAAAATTCCGGACAAGGAAGAATTAGAACACTTCTTAAAGAAAAGCCAGGAAGGAAAAAACTTTACGTTCAACTCGGAAGGACATACGCACTACTACTTTCCGTTTCACGTCGGAAAGGACAAACGATATTGGGTGATGCAGGTCAGCGTTCCGGATGCGATCTATCAAAGCGAAGTCTTGACGATTCTTTTTAAAAGTTATATCTCCGCGATTCTCATCCTGATTTCAGTTCTAATCTGCCTCAGTTTCATATTCCAAAAATTGATTACGGTCGGTTTGTTGAAGGCCATCGGATTTTCGGAAGAAATCGCGAAAGGAAATTTAATCGCGGAAAAAGCGGATCATCATCGTTCGGATGAAATCGGGACCCTTCTTCATTCTATGAATCTGATGCGGGAGAATCTTCTCAAGGTCGTTCGAGAGATCGGAGGATCTGCAAACGTCCTCAAAGACACGTCCGAAAAGATGGCGGATTCATCGAGAAGCTTTTCCGATGTCGCACAAACACAAGCTTCCGCAGCGGAAGAATCTTCGGCGGCGGTCGAAGAACTCGCAGCCTCCGCACAAAACGTCGGTAAGTCGATGGAGAAAGCAGTTTCCAGCATGAAAGAGATCGACGGAAACGTGGACAGACTGAAAGAGCAAATCGCAAACATCAACCGAGAGATGCAAGACTTGGTACGTTTAGCCGCCGAGTCCAAAGAGCAAGGGGTTACGGGGGAGAATGCGATGGTCGCTTCTACAAGCGCGATGGCTGCGATCG
The DNA here is from genome assembly GCF_003545925.1 of Leptospira yasudae. Classification (NCBI taxonomy): domain Bacteria; kingdom Pseudomonadati; phylum Spirochaetota; class Leptospiria; order Leptospirales; family Leptospiraceae; genus Leptospira; species Leptospira yasudae. The sequence continues at coordinate 1,792 of NZ_QHCU01000019.1, forward strand.
GAGACAGCGCTTCCCGAATCACAGAAATCCTTTCCATCATCACCGAGATTTCCGAAAAGACGAATCTCCTCGCCTTGAACGCAGCCATCGAAGCCGCAAG
>NZ_QHCU01000020.1 GCF_003545925.1 Leptospira yasudae
GAAATCTCGCAGAGCGCGAACGAACTCATGACTTTCAGCTTGCAGATCGAAGAAGCAGTCCTCGAACAAAAGCGGGCGACCGACGAGATCACGAAAACGATCGTGAGCATCTCGGACGGAACTCAGGAAATCGCTGCGGGTGCGGACGATCTTACCTCATTCTCCGCCGAAATGCACGGACAAGCGGAACAACTCGGACAACTCATCGGCAAGTTTCAAACAACGGATTCGGAATAGGAGCAAACATCATGAGCATTCGTACTCGAATTTCTTTATATCTCGCAATCGTTCTCTTTATCGGATTTTCCGTTCTTGCGGTCATCAACTCGATCACTTCGTATCAAAATCTGAAAGAGGAAGTCGAAGGAAGTTCCAAACTGACGGCCGAACGTTGGTCCTTGGAAGTGAAGGACATTCTCGATTCGACCATGTTCTATGTAAGAGGATTTCGTTCTCCTTTGATGTTTACCTCTCCTCCGAGAGCAGCGATCTTAGACTCCATGAAGGAAGTATTAAACCGAAATGCAAACTTCTACGGAATTTGGCTCGTGTACGAACCGAACGCATACGAAGGTCAAGACGCTAAGTTCGCGAATACTCCCGGTCACGACGCAACGGGAAGATTTGTTCCTTACATTCATCAAACCAAGGAAAAGGGCAAACTCGCTCTGGAAGCGGGCGTCGGTTACGAAAACACGGACGGCACAGGCGACTTCTATCAAATTCCGAAAAAGAAAAACGCGTATCTCGTAACCGATCCGTACTCGTATACGGTCGTAGGCGGAGATCAGATTTTGATGATTTCGGTCGTGGCGCCGATCAGCGTGGAAGGAAAATTTCGAGGAGCGTGCGGGATCGACCTTACGATCGCCGATCTTCAAAAAAAATTCGGAGACGTAAAACCGTTTCGTCAACAGGGATATCTAACGTTGCTTTCGCCTAAGGGTATTTATGCGGTCAACGGAATCGAACCGAGTCTTGTGGGGAAGACGATTCCCGATAAGGAAGACTTGGAAGCCTATCTGAAATCAAGCAAAGAAGGAAAGAACTTCAGCGAGTCTTCGAACGGATATACGCACTACTACTTTCCGTTTCACGTCGGTAAGGATGAAAACTATTGGGTAATGCAGGTAAGCGTTCCCGATTCGATTTATACGAAAGAAGTATTGAGCATTCTTTTCAAAAGTTTCTTAACGGCGATATTGATCTTGATTTCGGTTCTAATCTGCCTCAGTTTCATATTCCAAAAATTGATTACGTCCGGTCTGTTGAAGGCCATCGGATTTTCGGAAGAAATCGCGAAAGGAAATCTCGTCGCGGAAAAAACCTATCAACGTCAGGACGAAATCGGAACCCTTCTGGATTCCATGAACACGATGCGGGAGAATCTTCTCAAGGTCGTTCGAGAGATCGGAGGATCGGCAAACGTTCTTAAAGACACGTCCGAAAAGATGGCGGATTCATCGAGAAGTTTTTCCGATGTCGCACAAACGCAAGCTTCCGCTGCGGAAGAATCTTCGGCGGCGGTCGAAGAACTCGCTGCCTCCGCACAAAACGTCGGTAAGTCGATGGAGAAAGCAGTTTCCAGCATGAAAGAGATCGACGGAAACGTCGTACG
>NZ_QHCU01000021.1 GCF_003545925.1 Leptospira yasudae
ACCAAATTCCCATTCGAATCCACATACGCAAATTCACCAAACGCGTTACCAGCCAGGTTGTTTAGATAAATATTTGCCTGACCCAAAAACTGACTCAATTTGCTCGTAGGATCGATCGAACCGTTGTTCGTTCCATACACCATCGGTGATTCATGGATCGCATCCCGCAATGCCGTGTTCGGAAGTTTGTTTTCATCTGGATGTGGATATGCTTCGTTGTGGATGATTCCCATCACGTCGTTCGCAAGTTTGATCGCCGCATCCAACTGCGCTCCGTCCAAGTTACCTTTCTTGATCTCGCTCGACAACTGGCTCATCGCTTCCGCAAACTTCTCAGGACTCAGCCCCATCTGGCTCGCAAGACCCTTCAGATATTCGCTCTTGTTCACGATGTTCGGATCGCTCGCTACATCAAGTTCCTTACCCGCTCTCAGTGCATCCTGAGCCTTCATCTTTGCGTCCATCACCTGTTGAGCGTTCATATAGTTAAAGTCTTGAGCCCAAGTGTTGCTTACCTGAACTCCGCTCCAACTTCCCGTGTTTACGTTGTATGATACGCTCGCTGCTTGGTTACCCAGTATGTCCGCTCCGAACGTGATATTACCGTCCCCGGTAAGCGTGATAGAGCCGCCCGCTCCTAACGCATTCTTTCCACCACCGCAATTCGTTCCCTTTACGTCGCAGCCAAAGCCTGCAAAGATCCCAGGGGGTTGGCTGTGATCCGTACTAAAGCTCACTCCTACGTTCGTACCATACTCCTGTCCCATTCCAAGGCTGCCGCTCGTATGACCGCTTTCAACATTGTAGCTCAGGTTCACGAATCCGCCCGTGTTGAAGATCTGCCCTCCAAGATTGATGTTGATTCCGCTTCCTGGAGCAAACGAGATCCCTCCGTTAAACGTAGAACTTCCAACTCCGAATCCGCCTCCCCAACCGTTTGCTTGCGCGCCGCTCATTCCCCGGTCGATTAAGTCACTAAGCGTATTTAACTTTTGTTCAGGGGTATAGCTGATATAGCCGG
>NZ_QHCU01000022.1 GCF_003545925.1 Leptospira yasudae
CTAACGAAAGAGTCTCCTCGACGTTGCGGCCGCAAGCGCTTTTGCGCGAGGCGGTTGGCACGAGGTTCGAGTGAGCCTTAGCGCCGTCCCGCGAACCGAAGTGGCAAAGCAATGTGGCTTTAGCCCGGAGTGAGGGTTGCATTAGCAATCCCGAACGGAGTGAGGAGACGAAGTTAGGCGATCGGTCCCGCTTATTTAAGTTTTATTTAATAAATCAGTACAAGCAATTTTTAATGAAGTCAAGCGATTGGTAACAATATCCCAAATGATATCATCATCTATCGAAAAATAGCCATGTGCAAGTATATCTCTTACTCCAGCTATTTTCTTCCACTCAATTTCAGGACGCAAGCTACGTAAGTTTTCTGGAAGTTTCTTTACTGCCTCACCGATAATTTCTATATCACGTTCAACAGCTCTTTTTTTCTCAAGATTACTAATTAGGGCAGATTTCGAGTTTATTCCGAAAGTAAATTTTTCAATCTCATTAATGCTATCAAGTATGTCTTGTAAATAAGCACCATAATCACGCTGCATAAATTACTTCTTCTAAAATTCGCTTCTTAAGATAAGGTTTTATGCTTGATTTAGTAACTAAATCTACCTTGCATTGAAATAAATTTTCTAAATAAAACTTTAAATCCATATATGAATCTAGATTAAGTTGTCCATCGCGATAATTTACAAGAATGTCTAAATCACTATTCTGAGTATTCTCATCTCTAGCAACCGATCCAAATAAACCAATTGAATCTATCCCAAAAGACTGAATAGTCCCAATGTTCTTCCGAATATTCTCTAAAACTTGCTCGCGATTCATAGTATTAATAAATTTGCTAATTCGACTTTCATTTGTCGAGTGAATTTTGTCAGAGAATGAAAGCTTTGCGGGACTGTCGCCTAACGAAAGAGTCTCCTCGACGTT
>NZ_QHCU01000023.1 GCF_003545925.1 Leptospira yasudae
ATTTGCGTATGTGGATTCGAATGGGAATTTGGTCTTCCAGCAGTGTTTTGTTGCGGGGACGTTGGTTCATACGAAGAACGGCTTAGTTCCAATTGAACAAGTTAGAGCTGGAGATTTGGTTCTTTCCTACAACGAGTTCGGAGAAGAATTGGAATACAACCGAGTTCTCAAAACGTATGTTCGGCAAACGGAGACAATCTACAAACTAACTTATGAAAACGGAAGAATCGTAGAGACGACAGCGAGTCATCCATTCCAGATTGAAGGCAAAGGTTGGGTAGAAGTGAAAGACTTGCGAGTGGGAGACAGATCAATCCTTTCCAACGAGAAGACACTTTCGATTACATCGATCGATATCGAAGAGAGAGAAGAGACGGTTTACAACTTAAAAGTAGAGGATGCTCATACTTACTTTGTCACCGAAGACGCGATTCTGGTTCACAACGCGAATTACAATTCCGAGACAGGAATTTTTGATACGAATCGTTTTACATTAGAAAAAGCTGACCCAACAATATTGAACAAACTGTTCGTATCGTCCTCCGAAAGTCCGAGTCTCTTTGACAAACTATTAAACAAACTTGG
>NZ_QHCU01000024.1 GCF_003545925.1 Leptospira yasudae
TGGAAGAGCAGCAAACGTATGCGACTACGACCGCGCAAGGGTATCGGGATGCGGAGTATGATATTTGGACGTATGGAGATCCGAACAGTTCCATTCATAGCTTTCAGTTATCGTCGAGTTTTGCGAGCGGAGGCTGGAGTAATCCTCTTGCGATCGATGCGAGAAACTATATCGACAGTCCTACGGCAGCGAACCATGCGGCTTTGATGTCGCGTTTGAGCAGTTCATTAGGAAATCCTAATTTGGTGGTGAGCGACGTTGGCAATGTGGATTTGGTGGCAGATTCAACTTCCGACTTATTAACGATTATTCATCATTTTAATTCCGATTTAGGCACACCCTATCTGAGACTTGGCGGATCGTATCGGACGAGCGGGGAATCTTTTTGGACGGTGGACGGTCTTTACTGGGCGGGATGGGCCGGTATTTTCTGGACTTATACCGAAACTTACGCCGAAAACAATATTTACTTTCAAGGGAACGTTCAGGTTCACGATTTAGCGGCTCAGAATAACGCGGAATTGTATGAGGGATATAGGGACG
>NZ_QHCU01000025.1 GCF_003545925.1 Leptospira yasudae
GCCCGCTTTTGTTCGAGGACTGCTTCTTCGATCTGCAAGCTGAATGTCATGAGTTCGTTCGCGCTCTGCGAGATTTCTTTCGTGTTCTCTTCCTGAGTTTTTACGGAAGTAAGAACGTTCTTCGCATACCGATCGAACTCTTCGACTTGTTCTCTGAGTTTTTTTAGAACGTTAGACGCTTCGGAGACTTTCGTATTTCCGTTTAATACGGCGTTGTTCGTGGAGTTTACTAACGCACCGATCTCTTGGACGCTTGTAGAAGTTTGAGAAGCGAGTTTTCCGATTTCTTCGGCAACGACCGCAAATCCCTTTCCCGCTTCTCCGGCTCTTGCGGCTTCGATGGCTGCGTTCAAGGCGAGGAGATTCGTCTTTTCGGAAATCTCGGTGATGATGGAAAGGATTTC